>JAFOED010000112.1 GCA_017380355.1 Ruminococcus sp.
ACGCTATCATCCACGCGTCACGTGACGCTATGCTTGGCGCTACCCTCTACCTCGTCGGTAAAGACGCTAAAACCGGTGAGTATGTTGAGAACGCATGTGCGTGCTCTATGTGTAAGCGTATGATCATCAACGCTGGCATTAAAAAAATCATCATCAGAAACACAAAAGACAAGTTCACAGCTATTTACGTTGACGAGTGGATTCAGAATGACGAATCCTTAGACGCAGTTCTTGGTTATTGATAAGTTAAATATAAAAACAAAAGCACTCTGTATAGCTACAGGGTGCTTTTTTACTCTAATTATTCGTTAAGCCGAAGAATAGACCTATAAAATTTATTCTTCTAACAAAAAACGGCTACTTTAGGGATGCTCGCCCCTTAAGTAGCCGTTTACTTTTACTTAATTAGTCGTTATTTGGGAAGAACTTGTCGTGGATAGCCTCAACAGCGCCATCAGCGTCACGCTCGTCGATAAGAACAGAAACCTTGATTTCTGATGTAGAAATCATCTGGATGTTAATCTGTCTGTCATAAAGAGCCTCAAACATTGTAGAAGCAACGCCTGCGTGTGTCTCCATACCTGCACCAACGATAGAAACCTTAGCGATTTTATCGTCGTAATTTACAGTACCTGTACCGTTATCTGACGCGAACTTCTCGCAGATAGCGAGAGCTTCAGCACCCTTATCCTGTGGTACTGTGAAAGTGATGTCCTTTGTACCGTCACGACCGATAGACTGTAAAATAATGTCTACGTTGATATCTCTTGCAGAAAGCTTTGAGAACATTTTGAATGCAAGACCTGGCTTGTCAGGGATGCAAGTTACTGAGATACGAGCTACGTTAGTGTCTTTAGCAACACCGCTAATAAGCATTTTTTCCATTTTTGGTTTCTCCTTTACGATAGTGCCCGGCTTCTGTGTCAGGCTTGATAATACTTCGAGTTCAATGTTATATTTCTTTGCCATTTCGACTGAGCGATTATTGAGTACCTGCGCACCAAGAGTCGCAAGCTCAAGCATCTCGTCGTAAGAAATTTCATCTAATTTGTAAGCACCCTTGACTTTTCTAGGGTCAGCTGTATAAACGCCTTCAACGTCTGTGTAAATCTGACACAGATCAGCGTGCATAGCAGCAGCGATAGCAACAGCAGAAGTGTCAGAACCGCCACGACCTAAAGTTGTGATGTCATCGTAACGTGAAACGCCCTGGAAGCCTGCAACTACAACAATCTTCTTCTGGTCGAGTTCCTTCTTGATACGGCTTGTTTCAACCTTGCGGATACGTGCCCATGTGTGTGAAGATGTTGTCTTGAAGCCAGCCTGCCAGCCAAGTAAGGAAACTGCAGGATAGCCGAGCTTCTGAATAGCCATAGCAAGTAAAGAGATAGAAATCTGCTCACCTGAAGCTAAAAGCATATCCATTTCACGTTTTGAACAAACGCTGTCGCCGTTGATTTCATTTGCTTTTTCAATTAAGTCATCTGTTGTGTCGCCCTGAGCTGATACAACAACTACTACGTTGTTGCCCTTTTTGTAAGTGTCTGTGACAACTCTTGCGACGTTCATTACATGCTCAGCATCTTTTACTGAGCTGCCGCCAAATTTCTGTACAATTAATCCCATTGTCTTCTCCTTTACAGATCACCGATACGAATAGCGGACTCAACTTTAACGCCGTCTGCATTTAATGTATCAATGTTATTAAGAATATCTGAGTATTTCATCGGCTCGCACACAAAGGCGATTTCACCCTGTGCGGCATCTTTATTTTCGAGGATGTGAATATCCTTAAAGATCTCTTTTGCTTTATTATATGCTGCATCACGGTCGTCTGCTTTAGCGCGGATGTACATCGCTGTAACAGACTCTTTGTAATCGATAACAGAAGAGTTATCTGAATCAGCCCAGAAGAGATACTTTCTGTTCTTTAAGTGTTTAACACAGTCAACCACGTCAGCAACAACAGCAGAAGCAGTAGGGAGCTTACCGGCACCCTTACCGTAGAACACTACGTCGCCTGTACAGTCACCACGTACCATAATACCGTTGAACACATCTTCGATACTTGAGAGCTGACTTGTATATGGTACAAACATCGGAGCAACTACGATATCAATCATATTGTTCTCGAGTTTCTTTACTTTACCGATGAGCTTAATAACACCGCCCCAGATAGAAGCGTATTTAACGTCATCGAGAGTGATTTTTGTGATACCCTCTGTGTGAACAGCATCAGGGTAAATGTGCTTTGAATAAGCGAGAGATGCGAGTATACAAATCTTACGACAAGCATCGTGACCCTCAACGTCAGCCTCAGGATTACGCTCTGCATAACCTAAGTCCTGTGCAAGCTTGAGTGCTGTATCAAACTCCATACCTTCGTTAATCATCTTTGTTAAGATGAAGTTTGTAGTACCGTTTAAGATACCTGCAACTTCACTGACATTGTTAGCAACAAGGCACTGGTTCATCGGACGGATAATCGGAATACCACCGCCAACAGAAGCTTCGAAAAGGAAGTTTGTGTTGTTGTCTTTAGCAATCTGTAAAAGCTCTGCACCGTGAGCAGCAACAAGCTCTTTGTTAGATGTTACTACGCTCTTACCGCAAAGCAGACAGCGCTTTACAAAGTCGTACGCAGGATTTACACCACCCATAACCTCGACTACAACTCTTACGTCGATGTCATTTACGATATCTTCAAAATTCTTAGTGAATCTATCAGCAATCGGACTATCAGGGAACTCGCGTAAATCGAGCACGTGCTTTATGTAGATTTCTTCGCCTACTGAAGCGAAGAGTTTCTGTTTGTGTGTCAGCAGGATTTCTGCGACACCGGAGCCAACCACTCCGTGACCCATTATTGCAACTGAAACCATAATATATAAAACCTTTCAGATAAAATACTTTTTAATTACTCAAACTATTCAACAGGGGTGTCAGCAGGCGTATCAGAACCACCCTCTGAACTTTCAGGTGTAGTGGTTTCACCACCCTCGGAAACATCTGTTGTCTCTGTTGTTTCGTCTGTTGTCTCGCCCTCTGTTTCGTCTTCACCCTTGCTTTCGGTAGTGGAGTTGTAACGTCCTCCGAATGCAACGTGATAACCTGTACAGTACTCAGGCATATTCTTCTCTGAGTAATAACCAGGAGCTGTATCAGAACAACCAGCAGAAGCAAGCATACCCGAACCCTTGCAGTAAGTAGCAGTAACTATAGAGTCAGGTTTGTCAAATTCCTTGAGCTCTTTGTCCTCTAAGTATCTGCTCATAACAGTACGCCATACTGAAGTAGCAGCAGATGTCGCGTACACTCTGCTTGGCTGGTCATAACCTGTCCAGATAGCAAGTGTACAGTAAGGTGAAGCACCAACAAACCATGAGTCCTTGTCATCATCTGTTGTACCAGTCTTACCGACGATTTCCCATCCGTAGATGTTAGCGTTCTGCGAATGTGAGTGCTGTGATGTACGCACGTTGTATAAGAGTGTGCGGTTCATCGCGTAGGCTGTCTCCGGAGAGTAAGCCTCTGTAGGAATATTGTTACGATTATCAAGAATGATAGTATCGTTACGGTCTGTTACGTAGTAATATGTGTACGGCTTGTAGAAAAGTCCGCCGTTACCGACGTAAGTGATAGCAGCAGCCATCTCTCTTACCGTTACACCACCCGACAAACCACCAAGGGACAGACCACCAAGGGAGTAAGGGTCAACGTCAGGATCCAAGTGTTCAAATCCCATCACGTTTACAGCCTGATTATACGCTGTCTCAGAACCTATGCTTTTGAGAGTCTGAACAGTCGCAGCGTTTGATGACCACGCCATAGCTTCAGGAACAGGGATAAGACCGTTGTAGTAACCATAAGCGTTGTTAGGACCTGAAACTAAAACGCCTTCGTCGTTGTAACGATATTTTTCAATCGGCTCATCGAGAACAAGACTCGAATAGTGGTTGAGTCCGATTTCGTGAGCGATAGGATATGTGAAAATAGGTTTGATAGAAGAACCCGGCTGGAGCACCGCGTCTGATGCTCGGTCATAAAGCAGGTTGCCGTCCTTCTTCTTGGAAGAACCTGTTGTGGCTATAACTCGTCCGTCAAAGTCGACCATAGTCATACCGACCTCAAGGTCTGTTCCGAAAGTCTCGTTCATGTGGCGACCTTCGTACTCAATCATTTCCTGAGTTTCGAGGTCAACCGCACAGTAGATTTTCAGACCTTCTGTGTAGAGCTTATCAGAAGCAGCTTCTTCGCTGATATCGTAGTACTTCGCAAGATCTCTGACAAGGTCCCCGTACATCTGGTCGATGTACCAGTTCTGGATGTTATCTTCATCAGAATCTTCATCATCATCGTGATCAGAGTAGTCTACAAACTCGAGAGTCTCGGACTCTTTCATAGCTTCTTCGTACTCTTCTTTAGTGATCTTCTCCTGAGCATACATCTGATCTAATACGATTTCACGACGAATCTTATTATTTTCAGGGTAGATGAGCGGATTCCACTGTGACGGGTTCTGTGTGATACCCGCAATAGCAGCACATTCGCAGATAGTACAATCGCCAATGTCTTTATTGAAATACAGCTCTGCAGCCGCCTGTACACCCTGTGCGTTGTTACCAAAGTTTACAACGTTTAAGTAAGCCTCTAAGATATCGTCTTTTGAGTACTCATTCTCAATATTAAGCGCTCTGAAGATTTCTCGAAGTTTACGTGTAAGCGAAACTTCGTTATCATCAGTAATGTTCTTGATGAGCTGCTGAGTCAGAGTCGAACCACCGTAGCTGTCCGAACCTGAAAGCAAGCTGATAACAGCACCACCGGTACGCTTCCAGTCAACACCGTTATGCTCGTAGAAACGCTTGTCCTCGATAGCAACGATAGCGTCGCCCATATACTCAGGCATATCGCCCAAATCTACCCATATACGGTTTTCTGTACCGTACAGCTTCTGATACTCGACAAACTCGCCGGTATCAGGATCTTTAACGTAGATAAACGAGGAAAGGTTCAGGCTTCGAGCATTAAGGTCGATACCCGTAGGCTCATTCGCAAGATTAAAAACATACACACCGACAGAAACCGATACGATTACTCCTGCGCACACTAAAACCGCAATCACGGTTTTCAGCACTTTCCACAGTGCGCTGAACACAACCGAAGCTCTTGAGCTCTTCTTTGTAACGTCGATTTTTCCGGTATATTTGCTGATGTCGGTTTTTCTCATTTTTCCGACCTCCTACTAAAATACATATAGCCATAATAAGTATAGCACTTTTAACAGCGAAAATAAACATTTTTTGTAAAAATAACTTTAGAATAACAGAGATTTTTTATACTAAAACCGCACCTAAAAATATGAATATTACATAAAAAATGTGAAAAAATAGTGAAGAGGTGTATGTTTATGAAAAAACTTATTCTGATTTTCGGTACGTTCGCAATCATCTGTGTCATTATTTCTTCTGTAACACAAGTAAACTCAAGTGTTAACACAGAAGCTACGTCTCAAACAGAAAAAGCTGACGAAAAAGCTGATATTTACACGATAAAAAGCGAGAATGGACGCATTGTAGTGTATGAAAACGATACTTTATGGCAACGCACCTCTACTCGTGTTAACACTCTGCCGAAAATTGACCAGAAACTTCTGCTCTACGGAATAAGTGCAAGCTCAAAACAGGAAGTGCAAAAAATTTTAGAAGACTACTGTAGCTGAGTTTGAAAAAAGCACAAAAATCCACTTTTCTACGCAATTTTGTTATTACTTTAGTCTGTGCATAACTTGTCTTTTTTCTTCCTTTTATTGTCGTACTTTATTTTTGTATAAGTTTTCATTGAAAAGCGCAGAGTTTTGTTATAATATTAAACTGATGTTTTAGGGCAAATTACTGCCTTACAATACAAATTTAATATTTAGGAGAAAGTAACATGAAAAAACTCTCAAAAAGAGCTCTCAGCCTCGTGCTCGCTATCGTTATGTTAGTTAGCATCTGCGCAGTTGCTCTCACAGCTAACGCTGCTGATTCTGTGACTATCTATTACAGAAACTCTAAGAATTACGGCACAGTAAACGCTTACTACTGGTCAAGCGCTACAAATTCAGGTCCTGTTCAATGGCCTGGTGTTGCTATGACAGCTGAAGGCGACAACATTTACTCAATCAACGTTCCTGCTGGCAATAATATGATTATCTTCAACAACAGCAGTGGCGACCAGACAACTGACCTTACAATTCCTGCTGACAAGAACCTCTACGATGGTAAGTCAGGCGCTTGGGAAGTACATCAGGTTGGCCCTAAGATGCCAAGAATCGAAGCTTCTAAGAAAGATGGTTCTTCATTCAAGAGCGAGACTTTAGACGTTACACTTACAGTAACAGACGCAGATTCTGCTTCTTACAGCGTAAACGGCGGTGCTGCTAAAGCTTTCACAGGTACAACAACAGTTACTATCGGTGCTGGTGTTGCTGCTGGTTCTACAATCACAATCGCTGTAAAAGCTACAAACGCTAACGGCACAACAGAAAAATCATTCACATACACAAAGAAAGAAGCTGGCGTAGTTTCTGACGGTGACGGCTCTAC
>JAFOED010000113.1 GCA_017380355.1 Ruminococcus sp.
GTTTCGTGAAAAAGCATTACCTTTGCATCCGATTTTGTGAAAGAGCAAAATTTCTTGCCAAATGGTGTAATGGTAGCACTACAGATTCTGGTTCTGTCTGTCTGGGTTCGAGTCCTAGTTTGCGTTCGTCCTGAGCCAGGATCAAACTCTCTAAAAATTGTATGTTAAGACCGAAGCCTTAATATCATTTCTAGAGCTTGTTCTGCTCAAAATTAAACACTTGCGTGTTGTCCGCAGTCTCTCGACTGCTTACTGATGTTTCTTAGTGTCATCTTCACTGTAATTATTTGAGTTATTTCTCAAAGTAATTACGGGTTCTCACTTACTATTTCGTTGTTTAATTTTCAAGGTCCTTTTTGTTCGCAATCAACAAAACGCTATGTCGAAAACTGTGCTAATTCACAGTTTTTTGTGCGCTCCGTTTTTCGCGGAACATTTGGTATTATATTATAAAAAGAACTAAAAGTCAATAGTTTTTTAAAACTTTTTTTAATTTTTTTTAAAATTTTTTCGCATACAAAATATTGACATTTTTTATAAGCGATAACACAATATATAGGCCCAAATATTGACACATACAAGTAGGTGCTGATATAATACTATATATATTAGTATAAGGAGGCAAAAAAATGGACAATAATCAGACCTACACCTACAATCCATACGCCCAGAATGTTATGATTCTAAAGTCATACTTTAAACGTCCTGCGGTTTTAATCGTCGGTATAATCTTTTGTATCAGCATAGTTTTAGGCATTGCATCAGCGTTAACAATGCCAACAGACTACATCGGCAACACATACGCACAGCTCTACAATGATATGGGCTTATACGAGGAAGCTCAGATGTTTCAGGATTTCTATTCATCGCCTATAAGCGGACTTTCGTCAGTTACTTCGATGTTGCCATCACTTGCTTTGACTGCACTTATGGCATTTGCTTATATCATTATATATAAGAAATCCAAAAACGATGATATAAACTCAAATCCTAAAGTTGGTTTCGTTATTCTTTTTATCATCTCAATCGTACAGCTTGTAATTACTGTATCTGAGATTGCACTTGTATTACTTATTTCTGCTATACTGGGAGTAGGGCTTTTCGCAGTCTTATCAACCGATACCAATCTCTTAACTAACCCTCAAGACAAGCTGATCGTCGATATCACGCTCGGTGTATGTATTTTTATCTTTGTATTAATGTTCACTCTGTTTCTTGTTTACGCTATCAGCAGAATGAAGTACATAAAATCGCTGAAGAACAGCGTATCAAGTGTACAGCTCTCTTATAAAGGCGCAAAAGCATACGGTGTATCTTCTATCATCTTTGGTATTGTGGAATTCGTATGTGTTGTTCCTACTCTTGCATTCGTACTGATTGCTTATTACATTGGTGAAATCACCCCTGTTGGACTTCCAATTCCGCTTTTCTGTATCTCATTTGCGTTAGTAATCCTTTCTGGCGTGTTGTACATCGTCGACGGAGTTATTGCTTTAGGTTACCGCAAACACGTCAGAAATGTAATGAATGGCTATGAAGAAGGCCCATACAACTACAGCGGTCCTGCTCCATATTCTTACGACGTATACGAACCACAGGTGCAGGAGAATACTCCACAGCCAGAGGTCGAGCAGAGCAACATTCAGCCTCCTGTAGCCCCAACACACCGTGACACACAGCCAAAGTTAAACGAAATGCCTGTTTACACTCCTCCAAAAGAGGAAAACACAAATGCACTTTACTGTTGTCCACAGTGCGGTTCTGCTTACGGCGAAAACGACATTTTCTGCAATATCTGCGGTACAAAGTTAAGATAAGACATAAAAATAAGCCCGACTTAAGTCGGGCTTTTCTTTTTACTTTAAAACTCTTAGAATTTCACAAACTCTTTTTCAATTTTTGAGTAATCAAATGAACTGTCAGCTTTATAAAGCATAACATACTTGCCGCTACCTGATACAACACCCTTTAAGTCCTGAAGACCTAAAACGTTGTACTTGCCACCATCAGCAATATCAGCGTAGAGCTTTTCTGCTTCGTCAGGAGTAGCCTTTGTGTCAAAAGCGTAGAACTCAACAAAATTAGTTTTGTCTGTATTGTATCTTACACCCTTTTTAGCACCGAGAACATCAGCCTGTGTTTCTGTAGGCTCGCCTGTGATAAGCTGTAAATCCTTAAGATACTTCTGCATACCATCAAAAGTCTTGTCGTAGTCTTTGATGTCAACATCCTCGACCTTAACCTTTTTCTCTGTAGGTGTAGTTTCACCTGTGTTGCCACCGCCCATACAAGCTGTGAGCGAAACTGTCATAATCAGCACCAATAATATAGCAATAATTCTTTTCATAATAATCCTCCGAAAAGTTAATACTGACATTATAAGACATTTTACATTTGAAATCAAGAGTGATATAATCATAAAAAACCTTACAACATTTATTAATAACGAGGTAAATGTATGAAACACATCTGCTCGCTGATGCGAAATGCAATTGACACATACAATATGATAGAGGAAAATGACAGGATCGCAGTCGGAGTATCAGGCGGTAAAGATAGCCTCGTACTACTTTACGGTCTGCATTTACTGAGCAAGTACTATCCGAAGAAGTTTTCTATCGTCGCTGTAACACTCGATCCTTGTTTTGAAAACAAAAACTCTGATTTTTCAGCTATTGAGGAATTCTGTGCTGGCAACAACATCGAGTATCACATAAAACGCACAGGACTTTACAACGTAGTTTTTGTTGATAGGGAAGAAAAGAATCCGTGCTCACTGTGCGCAAGAATGAGACGAGGAATACTTCACGATATGGCAAAGCTCTACAGTTGTAACAAGATCGCTCTGGGGCACCACAAAGACGACGCTGTCGAAACATTTATGATGAATCTACTCCAAGGCGGTACCATCGGATGTTTTTCACCCGTTACATATCTTTCAAACAAAGACATCACGATGATTCGTCCTCTTATTGCGCTCGATGAATCGGATGTCGAAAACGCGTGCAAGCGAAATAATCTTCCTGTCACAAAAAGCAACTGTCCTGTTGACAAAGAAACCGTAAGGGAAGAAACGAAAATACTGATTAAAAACCTCGAGCGTGATTACCCTGCGCTTAAAAACAAAATCATCCACGCAATGAAAAAAGATAATATCAGTAAATGGTAAAAGACAGACTCACAAAGGGCGGCGCAATGTAGTGA
>JAFOED010000114.1 GCA_017380355.1 Ruminococcus sp.
GAGTTTTTCTGTAAAACTCGTCCTGAAAGCGCTTGTACACTTCGATGTGCGGTTTACCCATCTTATCAAGCACGATGTCAGAACAGTGTTCAGGAGCGACTTTAAGCTGTCCGCTGACATGGTGTGTGACCAGTTCACGGAAAAACTCGTCGGACTCGTCCTCTAAAAGATAGTCAAATCGGATACCCGAACGGATAAAGACTTTTTTCACTCCATCAAGTTTTCGTAATTTACGCAGAATGTCGATATAATCCTCGTGTGAAACCTGCAGGTTCTTACACGGAGTCGGAGCTAAGCACTTCTTGCCTTTACACATTCCGTGCTTTTTCTGCATCTCACACGATGGCAATCTGAAGTTCGCGGTAGGACCACCGACATCGTGGATATAGCCCTTAAAATTAGGAGAAGCGATGAGTTTTTGTGCTTCTTCTAAAATACTCTCGTGGCTTCGCACTGTGACAGCTCTGCCCTGATGAAACGCAATAGCGCAGAAGTTACATCCACCAAAGCATCCACGGTTATGAGTAATCGAAAACTCGACTTCCTGAATACCAGGCACTCCTCCCTCACTCTCGTACGACGGATGATATGCACGCTCGTAAGGAAGTGAATATATGTAGTCAAGCTCTTTTGTAGTAAGCGGTGGTTGTGGCGGAGTCTGGACTAAAATTCGATTGCCGTCACGCTG
This sequence comes from Ruminococcus sp., assembly GCA_017380355.1. Classification (GTDB taxonomy): domain Bacteria; phylum Bacillota; class Clostridia; order Oscillospirales; family Acutalibacteraceae; genus Ruminococcoides. The sequence goes on from JAFOED010000114.1 coordinate 689, forward strand.
AATAAGAGTCTTACCACGCACGCTATCGTACTCATCGAGCTCTTTTCTCGTAGCGACACAATAGTCCACCTTATCTGTAGACACTCTCTCAAACGTCGGAAGCTCTGTGACACTCATCGGAGTGTAGTCAGAAGTTTTTACTGTATAGCAGATACCTTTTATATCACGCAGAGCTTCAACTGTGTAGCCTTCGTTAAGCCTATCTGCAAGTTCTATAGTCTGGTGCTCGCCCATACCATAGACGATAATATCAGCCTGGGAATCAAAAAGTATCGAATGTCTGACCTTATCGTCCCAGTAGTCGTAATGTGCAAAACGTCTCAAGCTCGCTTCAAGTCCGCCAAGGATAATAACAGAGTCAGGAAACAGCCTGCGTACGATGTTAGAGTAGACAATAGCGGCACGGTCAGGGCGTTTGCCCATAATACCGCCTGCTGTATATGCGTCAACTTTTCTGCGTTTTTTAGCAACAGAATAGTGCGCAACCATACTGTCGATGTTGCCTGACGTAATCATAAAGCCCAGACGAGGCTTTCCATACTGCTTAAAGTCTTCGTCGCTTTTCCAGTCAGGCTGTGACAAAATAGCGACCTTGTATCCCCTGTCTTCTAAAAGTCGCGAAATGATGGACACGCCGAACGACGGGTGGTCAACATAGCTGTCGCCTGTGATTAAAACAAAGTCGAGCTCTTCCCAACCTCTTGCTTTTACTTCTTCAATTGTAATCGGTAAAAAAGCCATAGCGTATCCTTTCTTTTTTCTAATTTAGAATTCTTATATAGAATTATATTTTATTAACCCAACAATTAATATTCTTCTTCGGAAATTTGACTATCATCAGAATGAACATCCATAACGTGGTTTCTCTCGAGCCATTCGCTGTATGTCATGAGAACATCGCGAGCCTTCGAACCCTGATGAGGACCAACGATACCCATCTGTTCCATATCGTCAATCATACGACCTGCACGAGCGTAACCGACTTTTAGTCTACGCTGTAAAAGTGAAGTAGACGCCTGTCCTGCTTCGATAACAACTTTAATCGCTTCTTCCATAAGCGAGTCGACATCAGGAGCATCAGCGGATGCTGACGGAGTGTTTTCTTTCGCGTTTTTGCCGAGCTCTTCGGCTGCGATCCGACGGATACGTTCTTCAACCTCAGCGTTATACTGAGCGTCGTGAGACTTCTTTATGTACGATGTAACACGTTCAATTTCTTCGTCCTTTGCGTAACAGCCCTGAACACGCATCGCCTGTGATGCGCCAACAGGAGAGTAAAGCATATCACCGTAACCGATAAGTTTCTCCGCACCACTCGCGTCTAAAATTGTACGAGAGTCGATATTAGAGCTAACCTTAAGCGCGATACGCGACGGAATGTTCGCTTTGATAACACCTGTGATGACGTTAACAGACGGACGCTGTGTCGCGATAATAAGGTGCATACCAGCCGCACGAGCCATCTGTGCAAGACGACAAATAGCGTCTTCAACCTCAGAAGGTGCTGCCATCATAAGGTCGGCAAGCTCGTCGATAGCGATAACAATCTGCGGAAGCTTTTCTTTAGCAACAGGAAGTCCGCCAACTTCAAGACACACTTCTTCGTCGCTGTCAGGATTAGAATTCTGAGCTATGTACTCGAGATTTTTCTCGATAAGCTTGTTGTACGAGCCGATGTCTTTACAATCGTATTCGGAGAACAGCTTGTAACGGTTAAGCATTTCAGAAACCGCCCAGTTAAGTGCGCCTGCGGCTTTTTTAGCGTCAGACACAACAGGAACGAGCAGGTGCGGAATGCCCTTATATTTAGAAAATTCAACCATCTTAGGGTCGATAAGAAGAATTTTTACTTCGTCAGGATTAGCTCTGAAAAGTATACTCATAAGAAGTGAGTTTACGCATACTGACTTACCTGAACCTGTAGTACCAGCAATAAGTAAGTGAGGCATCTTCGCTAAATCGGTGAGGACAACCTCGCCGCTGATATCTCTACCTAAAACGCAGGAGAGTTTAGACGAGCTGTTTTTAAACTCGCTTGAATCTATAAGCTCTCGAAGTGATACTGTGCTTGTAACCTTGTTCGGTACCTCGATACCGATTGCAGCTTTGCCAGGAATAGGTGCTTCAATACGAACACCTTTAGCGGCTAAGTTAAGAGCTATGTCATCGGACAGGTTAGTAATCTTACTGATTTTAACGCCTGCGGCAGGCTGAAGCTCGTAACGAGTAACAGACGGACCACGACAGATGTTAGTGATGTTAGCTTTAACACCGAAGCTGTTAAGAGTTTCAACGAGCTTAGTAGCGTTATTCTGAAGCTCGAGCATCGCAGAAGCACCCTCTGTGTCGCTTGCAGGATCTAAGAGAGTGACAGGCGGATATGAGTATTTCTGTTTCTTCTTTTCTTCACTCTTCTTCGCTTTTGAAACTTCTTCTTTGATTTCTTCTGTTTCAGTTTCTAAATCAACAGGAACTGTCTGTGGGTCAGCTTGTTTTGCTCCGTCAGACATAGTAGTTGATTTCTTGCGACGAGATATTTTATCTGCAACTGAAGATGCATCGTCTACATCTTCTTCAGTCATTATACCGTTGTTAGCGTTGTTAATAATATCAATAATCTGCTGGTCAGCTTCTGCTTCAGGAGAAAGTGGTTTCTTCTGAGGTGTATCTTCAGCATCAAGCGGAATATCGATACGGTCACGCGGCTTTTTAGGTGTATGGTAGTCGACAACTTCGACAGAGTCGTCCACATCATCTTTGTGCTCTTCTCTGTACTTTCTGCGTTCTTCACGATGCTTAGAGTATCTGTCGTATTGCTTGTGCGCAACACGCATAATATCGGCGAAAGTGACACCAGTCAGTAACATAATGAAAACTATAAGTAAAACAATAGAGATAACAATAGACGGAGCGTCAGTAAACCACGCTCTCATAGGGTAACCGATAAGTGCACCCACTACACCGCACAGACTCGCACCAGTCGCAGAGCCTTTATATGAATCAGCGATTGCCTGTATGTAATTTCTACCCTCATTGTAGTCAGTTTTGCCGAAAAGGTAAATCAGTGCACACGAGAACACGACTATAAGGATAGAAAGAGTTACTTTCACACCTTTGTGAGCCATCTGCTTTTCTTTTGCGGTCATAATACCCATATAAAGGAACACAAACGGAATAAGCGCAAAGCTTATGCCAAACATACCGAACATAAAGCCACGCATTCCTGCCCACAAATTAGCGCCAGGGACAACAAGAAGCGTGAACAGAATAACAGATGCAGCGATAAGGAGAATCGCCTTTACCTGAGGATTAAGAAAAGAATTCTCTACAGGTTGGTTCTTCGCACCGCTCTGTTTTGGTGGTTGTTTTTTAGATTGAGTTTTGGCAGGTTTTTTCGAAGTTTTATTTGCCAATTTCATCACTCCTGTATTTTCTTAAACAGAATTATATATTATTCTAAATTCGAATTATAATCACTTAATAAAAATGTTATGACCTACTTTTGCTTCGATGATGCTGATAACTATAACAGCGATACCAACAACTGCGGTGTACGCGATAAAGACAATCATCTTGTTTGTCTTAAGTAACCACTTAAATAAAACGATTGAAAGATAACCGACAACAGCTGAGGCTACCATACCTGCTAAAATAACCCACACGGAAATGCCAACACCCGCAGGATCGGAAAGAGCATCGGAAAGCTCGAGTACTGCAGCAGCTAAAATAGACGGAATAGCCATAATGAAAGTAAAGTCTAACGCTGTCTGGCGATTAACACCTCTAAGCTGTCCTGCAGCTAAAGTAGAGCCACTACGTGAAAGGCCAGGGAAAATCGCTGCACAGCACTGTGTAAGGCCAACAACAACAGCGTCTAAAACAGTAAGTGACTGTTTACCTGCGCCCTGCTGTGACAAAGTGCCTGCTGCCTTTTCTTTCTTCTCCATACGATTGTTGCAGATATTACCGATTGTGAGCAACGCACTTGTCGCTAAAAGAGCAATACCGACAACGTAGAAGTAGTCTGGACCACTCAGAACATCAGCAAAGTCTTTCACTTTCATACCTGTACCTGGTACAGGAACAAAAAGCAGGAAGAGCGGTAAAAGCGCAATAATGAGCATAAAAATCATTCTGCGGTCGTGGTTCATATTTTTAAACGAAAACTTCTTTGTGAAAATATCACGAATGATAAAGACAGCCTCTTTAATCAAGCGCCAGATAAGCTTGTAGTAAAAGGCTACAACTGCAACGAGTGTGCCGATATGTAACATAACGTTAAAGAACAGGTTGTTCTCGGTAACGCCGAGCACATGCTGTGTAATAGCGAGGTGACCTGAACTGGATACAGGTAAAAACTCAGTAAGACCCTGTACTATACCCTGAATTATAGCATCAAAAAAATTCATACTTATCCTCCATTTATGTAACGCCAAAAGGCGCTTATTTCTTATTTAGAATTATCTTTACCGTTTGAAATCATATCAAACAGACAGTCGGTAGCTTCACTTAATGTCGTTACCTTATCGCAAAGACCCTCGTCAACCGCTTCCTGTCCCTCAAGTATAGTGCCGATATCGGTGACAAGTTCTCCGGTGTTAAGCACAAGCTGTGTGTAACGTTCTTTAGTGATATTAGAGTTATCCGCGACAAAGGTTGTGATTCTATCCTGCATACGACGGAAATACTCAAAAGTCTGCGGAGCACCTACAGTAAGTCCCGTTGTACGTACAGGATGCACCGTCATCGACGCACTCTGCGCGATAAAGGTTTTATCGGTAGACACAGCGAGAGGAATACCAATCGAATGTCCCCCACCGAGCACGATAGAAACAGACGGCTTTTTCATCCCTGAAATAAGTTCAGCAATCGCAAGCCCTGCTTCAACATCACCGCCTGCGGTGTTAAGAAGCACAAGCAAACCGTCGATACGCTCATCCTCGTCGATAGCAACAAGCTGAGGAATGACGTGTTCGTACTTAGTCGTTTTGTTAGATGACGGGAGAACGTAGTGTCCCTCAATCTGACCGATAATAGTCAGACAGTAAATAACCTTATCCCCTCGCCTCGTGATAACTGAGCCGAGATTACCGATTCGCTCGTGATAGTTATCACCGTTGAACTGTTCAGTAAGGTCGGGTTCTGTTTGTTCCTCTTCGTTTTCGTTAACAAAAATCGCGTTATAATCATTAGTTTTCATAGAAAAATGCACCTCCACAGGTAGCATCTCCCGAAAACACAAAATAATGTATACAACTTGTTTTATTATAACATCATTTGGTGTATTCTTCAAGAAAAATACGCAATTTTCTGCATTATTTCTATATTATAATTTTATTTTACTAAACTTGTAGTATGCTATAGTGGATAATTAATATTTTGGAGGTCTGTAAGTGAAAGAAAATTTCATTTATGGAATTATAATATTTATATGTATTATACTTTCAGCATTTTTCTCAGGCACAGAAACAGCATTTTCGTGCGCAAACAGAATAAGACTCAAAAGCTACGCTGACAACGGCGACAAAAGAGCTGTCACTGCTTTGTGGGTTGTTGACAACTACGACAAGGTTATTACCGCCATTCTCATCGGAAACAATATCGTAAACTTGGGATGTTCTTCTATAGCAACAGTGCTGTGTATGAACCTTTTCGGTAATTCAGGAGCTGCTATTGCGACGGGTGCTACAACTTTTCTCGTACTCACTTTCGGCGAAATTATTCCTAAGTGCTTCGGTAAAGAAGTATCGGACAAAATCGCTATGAGCACCGCATGGATTATGAAAGCCCTCGTTTACGCTCTGACTCCGTTTGTTTATTTCTTTATCGGAATTAAAACTCTTGTGCTCAAAATCGCAAACATCAAAAAAGATGAACCTACTGTCACAGAAAGTGTGCTAAAATACATCATCGACTCTATCGAAGAAGAAGGTATTTTAGAGGAGCAGGAAAAAGAACTCGTTCAATCAGCACTCGATTTTGACGAAAAGACAGCTTTAGAAATTCTCACTCCACGTGTCGATGTTGTACTGGTTGCGGCTTAACGCCTGTGGAACAGGGGTTACCTGTATGGGTGTAAGCGGTTGCACGAACCTTCATTTTAGATTTATACTTAACC
>JAFOED010000115.1 GCA_017380355.1 Ruminococcus sp.
GATGCGATGTACGATTACGACACCATCTTGCACACAACATACAAAGACGCTACTATCTTTGACAACAACGGCGGATTTCTGCATCTGTTCTCTGATGTTTTCGCTACTATCTACGAAAAAGGCGGTCTCGACGACGAGAAAGGTTACTGTGACGAGTGGTACGATTTCGCTCTTGAGTGTGTAAACAAAGCTATCGCACTCGAAGAAACCTACGCAAAATACTACTGTACAAAAGCGAGAATACTCTGTATTTCAGGTAACTACACAGAAGCTGAAAATCTTATCAACAAAGCTATCAGCTACGAAAACTCTGACCGTTCTGACTACTTTTTACGAATCAGTATGTATCAGTACTACAAGATGATGATATATACTAACAAGCGACTCGCTCGTATGAAGCAGGAATACGAACAAAAGCTGACAGAAAAAACACAAACTGTCGCTCAAAACGTTAATATAGAACCTGTGCAAACTGAAAATGTAAAATCAGAGAGAGCTTTCGAGCCGTACAACGGCGACAAACCATTCGCGTTTATCAGCTACTCGAGACTTGATACCGATTATTTAGAAGATGTCATTGACATTATGGGTAATGGTGATATGCGTTTCTGGTACGACAAGGGAATCCCTGCGTCGTGCGAGTTTGCTGAAATTATCGGCGAAAAAATCCAGAATTGTTCTGCTTTTGTTCTGCTTATCTCCCCTAATTCGATGAACTCTGAGTTTGTGAGAAAAGAGCTTACATTTGCGCTGAACAAAAAGCTCAAACCTATATGTGTTTTCCTTAAAGAAACCGAACTCACACCTGGTTTTGAAATCCAGATAAGCCTCTACGAACACATCCACTACTACGAAATGGATAAATGCGAATTTTCTAAAAAACTACTTGATTGTCTTAACGATTACTTAAACTAAAGGATGCTTTATTATGAATATAGTTAACAAGCTGACTTTTCCAGGGAAAGAAAAAAACGAAGACTTTATATGGCACAATGATTATTGTGCTGTGCTTTTCGATGGTGCTACGAGCCTTGTCAAAGGTGATTTAGACGCTGTTGATTTTATAAAGCTTTTTATTAACACCTTTGAAACTAAAGTCAGTAAAAATAAAACGCTCGTGCAAGCGATTAACGAAACACTGAGTATTATCAAAAATAACCAACCGCACAACGACTCTCTCGAGTATTTCCCGTCTGCGGCGGCTGTTTTCGTGCTTGAAAAAGAAAGTACCGTAGAACTCGTTAACATTGGTGACTGCACAGCGGTAGTAAATGAGAATAAGCAGCATATCATCCGTGCTAAAGACTCTGTTCGACCACTCGACACTTTAGTCACAAACAGGATGAGAGAGCTTCATCTTTCAAGTGGCAAAGACACTATCGACATTCTAATGGAACCTGAAATCAGAGAAATGCTCCTGAAAAACCGCAAGAAGATGAACACAAAAGACGGCTACAAGGTGTTGTCGTTCAACACTCTTCCTGTATCAGACAGTGAGCTTCATACCTTTAACAAAAACGACACAAACTGTATCGTGCTTTATTCTGACGGCTTTGATTTGCTCGAGGATGAAATAATAAACGGTAATGATGATTTTTCTTCTCTTTACGATAAACTCAGAAAAATCGAAAACGAAGACTTCAAATTAAACAAATACCCTAGATTTAAAATTAGCGATGACGCTAGCATTATGAAAATCACATTTTCATAAAAAGGAGTTATTATGGATAACAAATACAACGCGTTTATCTCGTACAAGCACTCTGACCTCGACAACAGAGTTGCATCTGAGATTCAACGTCAGCTTGAACGATTTAAAATCCCAAAAAGTATAAAAGAAAGCACGAAAACTAACAAAATCAACAGAATCTTCCGTGACAAAGAAGAGCTGACACTCACCAGCGACTTATCCGCTACTATAGAAAACGCGCTTTCAAGCTCAGACCACCTTATCGTAATATGCTCACCTGCTACTAAAGAGTCTGTATGGGTTCAGCGTGAGATTGAATTCTTCCTAAAAACTCACTCACGAAATCAGATTTTAACTGTAGTTACTGAGGGCGAGCCGTGTGACGTTGTGCCTGAAATTCTTCAGTACAAAGAAGAAAAAGTAATCGATGCGTCAGGAAACACAGTAATAACAAAAGTACCTACCGAGTTTTTAGCGTGTGACTACAGAGGCGAGCTCAAACGCGCAAATAAAGACGAGTTACCTAGGCTTGCTGCTGCACTTCTTGGATGCAACTACGACGACCTTGTTCAGCGTCAGAAACAGTACAGACGCAAGATCAGAAGAACGTACATCTCAATCGCACTCGCTCTTTTAATAACCCTTACTACATATTTTGCGTACAGCACTATTCGCATTAACAAAAACTATAAACAGAGCCTTATAAATCAGTCTGAGTATCTCGCAGCAGAAGCACAGAAGCTCTACGATGGTGGAGACCGCGTTTCGGCAGCGTTGCTTGCACTTAAAGCTCTGCCATCAAAAGACAACGACCGACCGATGTCGAGTAGCGCTCTAAACGCATTAAGTAAATCTATTTATGCTTATCGTCCACCGGGAATCAATAGCCCACTTCAGAGCAAGCGCTTCTTAAACGAGGGTGACGTAAACGACTTTGTCGTGAGCAACGAGAAGAAATTCCTCGCCGTTATGCACAACTCGTACAACCTGACTGTGTGGGATATAGAAAC
>JAFOED010000116.1 GCA_017380355.1 Ruminococcus sp.
TAAATGCTGAGAACATATCAGCCAAAAAAGCTTCACAGAAAGAAGGAGCACGGCTTTAGAAAGAGAATGTCCACAAAGAACGGTCGTAAGGTTCTTGCTAGAAGAAGAGCTAAGGGCAGAAAGCACTTATCATACTAAGAAATAGGCCACTGTAGGCAGTGGTCTTTCTTTTTATCTGACAATTTTTATGCAGCTATGCAGTAATACTCCTACTTACTACTCACACTGCGTGCCAAATACGGGTGGTTAAAGATGAGATCTTATCTCACAATCAAAGAAAACAGACAATTTCAGCGTGCATACAGAAGAGGTAAATCTTTTGTTTCACAGGGACTTGTCACATACATCGTAAAAAATAATTCTAATAACCTTCAAATTGGAATAACTACTTCTAAAAAAATAGGCAAAGCTGTACAGCGTAATCGTTGCAGAAGAATCATAAGAGAAGCTTTTTATAAAATTTCTCCTATGGTAAAAGACGGGTATGATATCGTGTTTGTTGCACGTGCAAAAACCGTCTATCTTAAAAGCACCGATATTTATATCGCTATGGAAAATCATTTGCAACAGGCAAATGCATTGAAAAAATAATGAAGAAAATTTTTATCGCATTAATCAGGTTTTATCAGTGCCACATTTCTCCGAAAATGGGTGCGGGTAAGTGCAAGTACTATCCTACTTGTTCACAATATATGCTCGAAGCTATTGAAATTCACGGTTCCTTTAAGGGGCTTATGATGGGTTTATGGAGAATACTCAGGTGCAATCCTTTTTCAAAAGGTGGATATGACCCTGTGCCTGAGAAAAAGCACAAAAGATAAGAAGGTTTATTATGGAAATTTTTAACATCTTTGGTAGCATATTCGGCTACATTCTCTGGGCAGCTTACTACCTTGTAAATAATTTTGGTTTTGCTATTATCATCTTTACTTTAATTTTCAAGGTTGTTTTATTCCCATCTTCTGTAAAACAGCAGAAGTCTATGGCTGCCAATGCAAAATTACAGGCTAAACAGAAAGCATTACAGGAAAAGTATGCTAATGACAAACAGAAATATAATGAAGAAGTACAGAAAATGTACGAACAGGAAAATGTAAAACCATTCGGCGGTTGTCTGTCTTCTCTTTTACCTATGTTTGTTATGCTTGGTATTTACTACGCAGTTGTACGTCCACTTACAAACGTGCTTCATATTTCGAAGGATGCTATTGCAGAACTTACAAATTACGTTAATACTATTCCTGGCATTTCCATCAATACTTCAGGTTCACTTTACTATCAGATTGACCTTCTGAGAATTTTTAACAAGATTTCTGATCACTCTGCTGTTCAGGAAATCCTTACTGGTGATGAAATTGAAAAAATCCAGTCACTTTCTGGCGGATTTAATGTATTCGGTATAGACCTCTTAAGCACACCAAAGGTAGTCGGCGGATGGCTCTTACTCATTCCGATTTTATGTCTTGTTACTTCAGTAGGTTCACAGATTTACACTATGTTTATGAAGGGCAACCCAATGAGTAATCAGCAGGGTTGTATGAAGTGGATGTTTATCGCATTACCGCTGTTTACTGCATATATCGCGTATACAGTACCTGCTGCTGTTGGTTTCTACTGGATCTGGTCAACAATTTTTGGTTTTATCCAGACGCTTATTATGAATAAGTTCTATTCTCCTGAACTTGTTAATGCTAAGGCAGAAGCTCAGCACATCGCACGACTTGAACTTGATGAAAAAAACGTTACACCTAATAATTAGTCTGTACTTATCAAAAACGAAAATATCACTAGAAGAGGTGCAAATTGAATAGAGAAGCTATTGCAACAGGCGCTACTGTTGAAGAAGCAAAAGAAAATGCCTGTCGACAGCTCGGTGTTGAAACATATGATGATAACATCGAAATGGAAATCATCGACAGACAGAAAAATAAGATTTTAGGTCTTTTTGGTGGCCATCCTGCTAAAGTAAGAGTATTTATCAAAACTACTCCTGCACAGGCTGCTGCTGATTATCTTGGCGCTGTTATCAAGGCGATGGGTCTTGAAAACATTGAAATGAGCGTCGAAGAAAAAGAAAAGAATGTTATCAATATCGACATTACAGGTGAAGATGTTGGTTCAGTTATTGGTAGACGCGGCGAGACTTTAGATGCTTTACAGTATCTCACATGTCTTGTAGCAAACCACGTAGAAAACTCTTACTGTAGAGTTACAATTAACACAGGCGACTACAGAGAAAAGAGAGAAAAAACTCTTGAAATTTTAGGAAGAAAGCTTGCTATTAAAGCTGCAAAAACCGGTAGAAAATCTTCTCTCGAGCCAATGAATCCATATGAAAGACGCATCATCCATACTGCTGTACAGAAAGTAAACGGTGCTATTTCCTGGAGCGAAGGCGAGAACATCAACCGCCATGTTGTTATCGGACCTGACCCTAAGTCAAAGGGTAACTTTAAAGGAAAGTCAAATCACAGAAAGCCATACAGAGGTAAGAGCTCAGGCACTCCTGCTAAAGCTCCTAACCCAGACAGAAAGCCACTCAACGAGGGCGAAGGTTTTGGTCTGTACGGAAGAATTGATAAATAATTTTTAAGGGGGCGGTTTTCCGCTCCCTTATTTGTTTAATTTTTACATTTAAGGTGTATTATGGAAAATCTTACAATTGCTGCTATCAGTACCGCACTCGGACAGGGTGGTATTGGTGTAATCAGAATATCAGGAGAAGATGCTGTAAAAATAGCCGACAAAGTTTTTAAGAAAGTGTCTGGAGAGTTACTTTGTGACGCTAAAGGTTATACTGCGCATTTCGGATATGTGTATCATAATAATGAAAAAATTGACGAATGTGTTGCGACTGTTTTTAGAGCACCTCATAGTTATACGGGCGAAGATGTTGTAGAGTTTTCATGTCACGGTGGCGTTTACATCACTAAAACTGTGTTGAGAACTGTACTTGATAATGGCGCTGTTATAGCTCAGTCCGGTGAATTTACTAAAAGAGCTTTCTTAAATGGAAAGCTTGATTTAACTCAGGCAGAAGCTGTTATGGATATTATCGGTGCAAAGTCCAGTGCTGCAGCGAAGTCCGCTTTATCAGTGCACGAAGGTGCACTTAGTTTAAAAATCAATGAAGTTAAAGATGAGCTTGTTAATCGTGCTGCACATTTATGTGCATGGGCTGATTATCCTGAGGAAGATATTCCTGAAATAGAATTTGAGGCTCTTATAAATGCGATTAAAGAGAGTAGCTATAAACTTTCTGACTTACTCAATAATTATGATAGAGGTAAAGCTATCAGAGAAGGTATTGATACGGTTATTGTTGGTAGACCAAATGTAGGTAAGTCTACTTTGATGAATTTAATTGCTGGCTGTGACAAGAGTATTGTAACTGATATTGCAGGTACAACCAGAGATATAGTTGAAGAAACTGCTATTGTAAAAGATATTACTCTTCATTTATCTGATACAGCAGGTATCAGAGATGCTGATAATGCCATTGAAAAAATCGGTGTCGATAAAGCAAAGAAACGTCTACTTAGTGCTGAACTGGTTATTGCTGTTTTTGATGCATCAACTAAGCTTTGTGATGATGATTTGGATCTTCTTTCACAGCTTAATGGAACTAATTGTATTGCTGTTATAAATAAAGAGGATTTAGACAATAAAATTGATATAGAAAAAATTAAAGAAGTAACTGACCATATTGTATTTATGTCAGCAAAAAATTCTACTGGTTTTTCTGATTTTGAAGATGCTGTAGAGAAAATCGCTGGCACTGATAAATTTGACTCTTCTTCAGCCGTTTTATGTAACGAGCGACAGAGAAGTCTTGCTAAAAATGCTTTTGAGTCACTTAGTGAAGCTATTTCTGCTTTAGAGTTTGGAATGACATACGATGCTGTAACAGTTGCACTCGAAGAATCTATTTCTTATTTGTGTGAACTTACAGGAGAGCGCGTAACAGAAACTGTTGTAGATAATGTTTTCCATAGTTTTTGTGTTGGTAAGTAATTTATTAACTGAGGTTTTATTATGAGTATATATTTTGCAGGAAATTATGATGTAGCTGTAATTGGTGCAGGCCATGCGGGAATTGAAGCCGCTTTGGCTGCAGCGAGACTCGGCTGTAAAACTGCTATTTTTACTATAAATATGGATGCTGTCGGAAACTGTCCTTGTAATCCATCTATCGGTGGTACAGCAAAAGGACATTTAGTTCGTGAAATCGATGCACTCGGTGGTGAAATGGGAAAAACAGCTGACGAGTGTTTCTTGCAGATGAGAATGCTCAATTTAGGTAAAGGTCCTGCCGTACATTCTCTTCGTGCACAGATCGACAGACGTAAGTATCAGGATGTTATGAAGCATAAGCTCGAACTTACTGATAATCTTGATATGCGTCAGGCTGAAATAACTGATATTGAACAGAACAACGATGGTACGTGGACACTTACAACTCGTATGCTTGCACAATTTGTGGCAAAAACGGTAATTATTGCTACAGGTACATATCTCGGTGGTAAAATATTTATCGGTGAAGTAAGCTACGAGTCAGGTCCTGACGGAGTTTTCCCTGCGACATTCTTAGGTGAGAGCTTACGTAAACTCGGTATCCCGACCAGAAGATTTAAAACAGGTACTCCTGCACGAGTAAAACGCAGTACTATTGATTTAGATAGCCTAGAAGTACAGGAAGGTGACGTACCACCTGTACCTTTCTCTTATGATACAGAGTCACTTGGTGAAAATAAAGTTGTGTGTCATATCAGCTATACAAATGAAAATACAAAGAAAATAATTTTAGATAATATTCATCGTTCACCGCTGTACGGCGGAAAAATTGAAGGTGTAGGTCCGCGTTACTGCCCAAGTCTGGAAGATAAGATTGTAAGATTTGAACACAAGGAGCGTCATCAGCTTTTTATTGAACCATGTGGACTTGATACTGAAGAAATGTATCTTCAGGGAATGTCCTCTTCCCTTCCGGAAGAAGTTCAAATTCAGTTTTATCACACTATTCCAGGTCTTGAAAATGCTCTTATTATGCGACCTGCGTATGCTATCGAGTACGATTGTATCGACCCGACTACTATGAATGCTACGTTAGAATTCAGGGATTTTTCTGGTCTTTATGGTGCAGGGCAGTTTAACGGAAGTTCAGGTTATGAAGAAGCTGCAGCACAAGGCTTAATTGCAGGTATTAACGCAGCACATAAAGTTATGGGCAAAGATGAGTTTGTACTAGACAGAGCCAGTTCATATATCGGTACACTTATCGACGACCTTATCACAAAAGGCGCGAACGAGCCGTATCGTATGATGACTTCGCGTAGCGAATACAGACTTATTCTTCGTCAGGATAACGCTGACGAACGCCTCACTCCTATCGGATACGAGCTAGGACTTATATCAAAAGAGCGCTGGGCACGTTTTAATGAAAAACAGAGACTTATTAAAGAAGAAATGAAACGCGTGAAACATACGACTATACCTTCATCAGAAAAGCTTAATGAGATTCTTGTTTCACGTGAAACATCACCTGTCGAAGGTGGAATCAGACTATTTGAATTATTAAAACGCCCACAACTTAATTATAAAGTGCTTCAAGAAGTAGATATTCTCAGACCAGACTTGCCAGATGCGATTTTTGAACAGGTTGAAATCGCTATTAAGTACGAGGGATATATCAAAAAGCAATTAGCGCAGGTTGAACAGATGAGAAAACTCGAAGTAAAGACTCTGCCTGCAGATGTAGATTATAAAACACTCTCAGGTCTTAGACTTGAAGCTCAGGAAAAACTTAATCGTATTCGTCCTGCTAATATCGGTCAGGCATCGCGTATCAGCGGTGTTTCTCCTGCGGATATCAGTGTATTACTTATCTGGCTAGCAAAACGCAGTCAGGAAAAAACTACAACAGAGGTAGAATGAGATGTTTAACGACATTTTAAAACAAAAAGCTATTGAATCCGGCATAAATCTGAGTGAAGATCAGATTGAAAAACTTCGTATTTATTACGAGTTGCTGGTTGAATGGAACGAAAAAATGAATCTCACAGCGATTACGGAACCTGAGGATGTTGCGCTGAAGCATTTTTGTGACAGTATTTTGTTATTAAGCTATGCGGACATTCCGAGCGGAAGTTCTCTTATTGATGTCGGCACAGGAGCTGGTTTCCCATCAGTACCGATTAAGATAGTTCGCGATGATATAAAACTTTGTTTGCTTGATAGTCTTAATAAGCGACTTGTATTTTTACAGGAAGTTGTAGATAAATTAGGATTACATGAAGTTACCATCGTTCATTCTCGTGCTGAGGATGGTGCTAAAGACGCGAAATTACGCGAACAATTTGATTTTGCCACTTCACGCGCTGTAGCTCAGCTGAATGTGCTCTCAGAGTACTGTTTACCTTACGTTAAAGTCGGCGGTGCGTTTTTAGCTATGAAAGGTAAATATAGCGAAGAAGAAATTGAAAATGCAAAGTCAGCCATCAAGATTCTAGGCGGTAAAATTAGCAAGGTAGATACATATAATCTTATCGATTCATCTGAACGCACTATAATTAACATAAAGAAGATTGCAAAAACTGATAAACGTTATCCGCGCACTGCGTCAAAAATAAAATCAAAAGCTTTATAAAATAGACGGCACATTCGACAGAGTGTGCCGTTTTTCTGTGCTAAAATCAAAAAGAATATAAAATATTCGCCCAAATATCTACAAATTACTTGGTGGTACAGTGGTATTATAATCTTGCGAGGACAACCTATGAGGAGATTACGATGAGCTTTTTGAGCAAAGATGAAAACAAGGTACTAATGTTACCAACAATTTCAATAAGGCCGAACAAAACTCAGCCAAGAAAAAACTTTGACGAACAGGCTTTAAAATCTTTATCTCAATCAATCGTGCAGAACGGAATCCTCCAACCTCTATCTGTCAGACGTATAAATGTTACAGAATACGAGCTGGTCGCAGGTGAAAGACGACTAAGAGCCGCTGTTATGGCTGGAATCACAAAGGTTCCGTGTATTGTTGTCCGCTGTAGTGATAAAGAATCTGCTGTATTCGCTCTTTTGGAAAATTTACAGCGAAAAGAGTTGAATATGTTTGAGCAAGCTCGCGGAATAGCTCGTCTTATCAGAAAATATGGTATTACACAGGAACAAGCGGCTATAAGTCTTGGTAAAAAACAGTCTACTATTGCAAATAAACTGCGATTATTAAAACTCACGTTTGACGAGCAGGAATGGATAATAAGCGCCGATTTATCTGAACGGCACGCTCGTGCATTACTGCGTATCAGTGATGAAACTGCTCGTAGAAGTGCTTTAAGCCATGTGATCAGCGAGAATATGAATATCAGTCAGACTGAGGCATATATTACAGACATTCTTATGAGACGTATACCTCCTCTCCCTCAAAGTGTTAAAAAGCAGGAGAAAAAGGTTGTTGTAAAGGACGTACGTATATTTGTGAATACAATAAACAAAGCTGTTGATACAATGCGTATGTCAGGAATAAACGCAACAAGCAGTAAAAATGAAACCGATGATTACATAGAATATACGGTAAAAATTCCTAAAGCCCGAGAAAGGGCATCGTAAAGCTTTCCCCATAGATGTGAAAGCATCTATCCACTCATACCCATTTCCTTATCTGAACCCCTTGCCAAAGGTCACGCGGAATACCGCGTGGCCTTTTGGCGTTATAAACAAAGCGTTTCTATAGTAGTCCTAGCTTAACTCGACTTTCCAGGGCTACGGTGCTCGGCGCTTAAAATATGTTTCACGTGAAACACTAGATCGTCATTTCTATGTAAAAATTCAAACTTTTTAATAAATATCACTCAAAACACTTTAA
>JAFOED010000117.1 GCA_017380355.1 Ruminococcus sp.
GAAATGCTCGGATACAACTTCGCTATCCACGGCACAGTTATGAAAGGTAACCATATCGGTACAAAAATCAATACACCGACGATAAATCTACCGATAAATGATGACCTCATAGCTCCTCACTTCGGCGTATACGCAAGCATTGTACAAATCGGCGACCACACATACAAAGGCGCAACCAACGTCGGTGTACACCCGACTGTCGGCGGAAAAGAGGTGCTGTGTGAAACTCACTTACTCGACTTCGATGATGCGGATTTATACGGCAAAAGGGTAAGTGTAGAACTTCTACACTTCGTACGCGAAGAAAAGAAATTCTCAACACTTGATGAGCTAAAGAAGCAAATCGAAATCGACAAAAAGTATATAGAAATATATCTGAAAAAATAAGCACGCAAGCTGAGCCTGCGTGCTTTTTTTACTCTGTTTTTACAAATTCCTGCGCTATTTCTTTTTGCATAAATTCAGTAATATTCAAATTGTTCGATGTAGCTATCCACAGCTTCATATACTGCGAAACAAAGGTCGAAAGCGGTAGTTTTGTTATGCCATACGAAGAGAAAACATTTGTGCTCTCGTAATCGGCTTTCAGATTACAACTCAGTATAAATACAGGAATGTTTTTAGCCTTCGCTTTTTCGCAGAAAGCGCCGAGTACACCATCCGCAGTGTTAATTGTACCCGAGTGATATGGTCTGATAAGCACCGCTTTAGCGTCGCTTAAATCGTAGTTAAACGAGTCACCAACGATACTGCTGATGACGAGAATGCCCGTTTTTTCGCAGAATCTGTACACCTCGTTACTATCATCTATTGCGGTTTTTGCAAAACTTTTGTTAAGCACAATGTCTGAACCGTTGTAATACGCAAACTCCTGTTGTGAGATGCTATAAACCTCATCAGTGTTTTCAAGATGAGTGAAAAGTCTGGTTGGTATATGAATGTTTGTATTATCACTGTTAGTGTTTTTATACGCGACATAAACGCCATTAGCCACTCGGCTTTCAATAAATTTAACAGCAGCTTCAAAATTCTTATGACCGTTACTCTTAATATTATCAAGAGGGTAATTTGCCGACACAACAACGATAGGTTTGTCTGCGTTTTTAAAACAATATGAGAGCGCGACCGATGTGTACTGAAGAGTGTCTGTACCGTGGGTTACAATAATACCATCGTAGTCTTTTTTAACATTCTCGGCTACGCAATCAATCAGCAGATTTATCTCGTTTGCTGTTAGATTTTCGCTTAGTATTCTATACGGTGAAATGATTTCAAACTCAACATCGTCAGCGTTATTCTTTTTGTACGTATCAAGAAGTACATACTGTTTATTTATATCTAGCGACGTATACTGCGAGTTTGATGTACTACCGATTGTACCGCCTGTTATGATAACCAGAATTTTCACTTGCTTTCTGCTCCTTTATCATTTTTTATATTATCTGTCGCTTACTAAAATTTATCCAATGTGTGTTTTTGTTGTGGTTTATACAACTATTTTATGATAATCAGCATATAAATTCAAGCAAAGCTCGAAAATTCATCAAAAAACGGCTTAAAATCAATATTTTGTTGCATTAGGAAAATTTTTAATGTATAATATATTCTAGAATAGAATGGGATTGGAGGGTGATTTTTTATGGATACTACTGTCAATAATATTAACATTGATGATACTATATCATATGATCTCCCTTTAGACCGCAAAGCTGTTGATAATGGCAAGAAAGCTTATATGATTTTTAAGCGAATCTGTGATGTTTTCATCGCTGTTTGCGCGCTTACTCTTCTGTTTCCACTGCTTTTTGTTGTCGCTCTGGTAGTATTCATCGAGTGCCCGAAAGCAAGTCCTATTTTCTCTCAAAATCGTATCGGAAAAGACGGGAAACGCTTCTGCTTCTTCAAGTTCCGTTCGATGATACCAGATGCCGAGACTGAACTCGAAAAGCTTCTGCACAAAAATGAAATGGAAGGTAATGCGTTTAAAATCAAAGATGACCCGAGAATCACTAAAATCGGTCGTTTCCTGAGAAAAACAAGCATAGACGAATTCCCTCAGCTTTTAAATGTTATTAAAGGTGATATGAGTATCGTCGGTCCTCGTCCACCTCTTGAACGTGAGTATAAAAATTACTCTGAATATGAGAAACAACGACTTTATGTCACACCGGGCCTTACTTGTTACTGGCAGACTAAGCCTAATCGTAACGAAATGACTTTCAACGAATGGGTAAATCTCGATATTGAATACATAAAAGACCGAAGTGTAAAAACTGACTTTATCATCATTCTTCGTACTTTCGGTGCAGTATTTGGTATGCACGGCGTTTAATAGAACATAAAAACACCCCTGCGATTAATTCGCAGGGGTTTATTTTTTATCATTTCTTTTCTGTGTAAAACATCTTGAGTACTAATTCGTCGAGCTGTTTTTCGTCAACATAAAACTCCATATAGTCACCAGAAAGGACGTTTTCGCCCTGTGGGGTTACTATCTCGTTTAATGTGTAATCAGCGTAACGATTAAGCATAGCGCTCATCGAATTCACAGAGCAGTCAGACACAATATACGGAGCAATATCCTCGTAAACTTTAAGTACAAAGGTATCGTCTTCCTTTACCTTCTCGTTAAAAGCTTTAACAAAATTGTTCATATACTCTTTGTGTCTGTCCATACGGGAGATATTCATCTGGTCTGACACATCTTTACGTGTTTTAACGTAAGAGAGAGCCTGCTCACCCTTAAGTGTTACCTCGCCCATACCTATCGACGGATCTATCTGTGAAAAGTCGTCAGTTACGTTTACTGTGACACCGCCGACAGCATCGTTGAGAATAGATATAGCATCCATATTCATAGAGAGATAGTAGTCTACAGTAAGACCTGACAAGAAGTCCGATACTGTACGTACAGCGTTTTCACAGCTGTCTTCCAGTCCTGATCCGTATGTATGCGCAAGAGCAAGCTGAGCATAAATTGTACCTGCGTCCTGTCCACCCAAACCAAGCACATGGATATCCATCATCGTGTCACGGTTAAGCACAAGCACGCTATACGACTTCTCGATTTCATCAAACACAGCGAGAGCGACCATATCGTTTTCGCCGGTGTTCAAATACGAATCGCTAGGTTTTACTTCGCCGTACTCGTCGATACCCATAAACATCAGAACAGTGATATCCTGACGAGGAAAGTATTTCTTACCGTCAATCTCAACAGTCTTTTTAGACGAAGTTGAATCGTTTATCTGAGATTCTGTATTAAATGCAGAATCCAGAACTTTAAATCCACTGAACACCGCAACCGCCACTAAAATAGTGACTATTACGATAGTTATTACAGGGGCTTTTTTCTTGTTTTTTGTCATAAATATCAGCCGTTAACTTTGCGGCGGAAGATAACGATAGCAACAGCAGCAGCTAAAGAAACGAACATAACGCTACCCCAGAGGATAACACCTGAAACGTCGCTTGTAGCAGGAGAAACTGTGCTTGAGTTTGTTGTTGTACCAGGTACTAAGAAAGCAACAGGGCAGATCTTGTCGAACTGAACAGTTACTGTACCGTCACCGTTGTTAATGCAATCAACTACAGGAACCCATTTACCATCTACGTAAACCATAGCTGTGATGAATGTATCAGCATCAACGCCAACCTTGAATGTAAGCTCGAGGATGTTCTCGCCGTTTAAGTGATCCTTAATATCTGTACATTCACCAGAAATGTCAAAGAGATCCTTAATTACAAGATCATCAGCGTCCTTATCTTTATCCCATTTTTCTTTAACGATGTCGTTTAACTCAGGGCATACTTCGGAAAGCTTATCGCCCTCTAAAAGCTCGCCGTAAACCTTTAAGAGAATATCTTTTGCGTCTGCAGGAATCTTATCGTCTGTTTTAGCATCAGCGACAGATGTGATAATGAAACAATCTAAAAATTCTGTTGCTACTTTTTCGCCATCAGGGTTTGTGATGAAACCAACAACATCTTTACCATTAAGCTGATCGATAACGATGAGCTGTGGCGCACCCTTGTTTGTGATACTCTCAACAAACTGAGCAGCGCTTACAGATACTGTGATTGTAAGAGCCATGATGATAGCGAGTACTGCGGTAATAATCTTTTTCATATTAACCATCTCCAATATAAATAATAAATTATATACTGTATAAAATCGTGTCCGAAAAGGTCAACGATTATTTTCTGTTGTTGCGTTCTTCTGTTGCTTTTCTACTTGCTTTTGCGTATGCAGCAGAAGCGTAAGACTTCGAATACTTACCGTACTTTGAGTAGTATCCCTTTCCATAACGTGTATACTTACCGTCGTTCTGATTTACACAGTTCATAACAACACCGAGGATTCTAGACTCAATGAACTCAAACTGTGAAACAGCACTAGACAGAGCAACTGTATTACAGTAATCCTGACGTACAACGAACAGGATACCATCTGTAAGTTTAGCGGCAACCATCGCGTCGGATACTTCGCCGACAGGTGGTAAGTCCATAATAATGTAGTCATATGAGTTTCTAAGCTCAATAAGCATCTTTTCCATCTTCGCGCTACTTAACAACTCAATAGGGTTAGGCGGTGTATCGCCTGAAGAAATAACGTCAAAGTGGTTTTCGCTATCAAGACTACAGTTCTGTATAGACATACAAATATCAGCATAACCAGTCAGATAATTGGAAAGACCAGGCTTTTTGTTAACTGGTAATTTGTAAGAAATAGACGGTCTTCTCATATCGCAGTCGATGAGGAGCACGCGTTTTTCAAGCTGAGCAAGCGAATAAGCTAAATTCGCAGCTGTAAGACTCTTGCCTTCTCCCGCAAGTGCAGAAGAAACGCCAATTACAGGACAAGTAATTTCGTCAACAAAGGAGAACTGAAGCTTTGTACGTAAAAGTTTGTATGCCTCGCTCGCTACAAAGCTGATATCCTTACCAACAACGCTGGTTTTATTGTTCTGTGAATGAGAAGTGTTGTGCTTTTTACTCGAGTATGCGTAGTATTCACCTTGCTTCTGAGCTGAGAACATATCAGGAACCTGAGCCAGAATAGGATGAGAACAACATCCCTCGACATCTTCCTGTTTACGGATTGTAACATCGAACAGTTCGCGGATTATAACAATAATAACAGTTACCATAAATCCGATTAAGAAACCGAGGATAGCGTTTTTAGGATAGCTAGGAGAAGCAGGTCTGGACGCGACTATTGCATAGTCAACGATGTTAGCAGATGTTCCCTCTACAATGCTGGAAATACGTTTAGGAAGAATATATGTTATTGCGTTAGCAATTTCTTTAGCCTCTACCGGATCGTCACTTGTAACAACGACCTCAAAGACTTCAGTATCATTTACTGATGAAGCTGAAATCATTTTTCTAAGCTGAGAATCAGTCAGATCAACGTCTGCGTAATCGATAACATCGTTAAGACACGCTCTTGACTTCAGAATAACAATATATGTGTCAACAAGGCTCTTAGCAGCAGTGATGTCACCCTGTGAAATACTGAAAGAAGTATCTCCAACAGATAAAGAGTTATTGTTTACATAAAACATAGCCGAGGACTCATACTCCGGAGTAATCAGATAAAAAGTTCCTGCGACAGAAATAACAGCGCATAAAACAGAAACGATACAAATCAGCCAGATTTTCTTACAAATAGCTTTCCAGATACGACCAAAATCGATTTCAACTAAATCATTTGCGCCATTGTTCGCGCCATAAGTCTTCTCCTTCATAGGCCCTCCTTGTTTTTATTTTTATGATAACGCAGTTCTTATAAATACAGACACTACGAGCATTTTAATTTCCCATAATAAATTTATCACAAATACCGCGTTGCGTCAACTAAAACTTAGTTTTTTTCTACTGTATTCAGTATATTTTAGAACAATTTATTAAAAAGTAGCCTCACCATCGTGCGATAATAATGAAACGCTTGTCACACCATCAACAGCCATAGTCTCTTTCACAAGCTCGCTACCTTGCGATGTACGCAATTCCACAACCATATCGAGTGAGGTTTCTGTCATATTTCTGGACTTTACATTAAAGTGTTTCGCGTATTTTTTCACTACTTCTAAAACGCTGTTTTCAACATCGATTTTATCCGCGTTGATAACCAGAATCATCGGCGCTTTTGCAACAGGAAACTTGTTTAAAATCAGAATTCCCAGTGTCACAACAACACACAGAATTACCGCAATCTGTGACAAACCTGCGCCACAGATAATACCGACACTTATTGCCCAGAATAAAAACATCAGGTCAATCGGGTCTTTTATCGCGGTACGGAATCTTACAATAGAAAGAGCACCGACCATACCGAGTGAAAGCACTACGCTTGACTGCATAGTCATAATAATTGCTGCTGTGATAACAGTTACACCTGCAAGTGAAATATTAAAACTCTTTGAATAGAAAGTTTTTCTTGTCACAATCCTATACACAAGAAAAATATAAAAAGCAAGTGCGCTGGCTATTGCCAGAGCTGTTAAAATAGTCGGCAAGCTGAATTCTACGCCTGAATAGCCCTCTAAAAAAGACTTCTTAAAAATATCTTTAAAACTCATAAACTACCCCTTATAATTTGAATTTTCTACAGATATTTTGAATACGCTGTTTGAGTTAAGCTCTCTAGCTGCAAATTACGATAAATATAATCAGGTATATACTCGTCATATTTAACTTCTAAGAGCTGTTTCGACGTCGGCATAACTGGTCTTTTCACGATATCTTTATCTAAAAAATGCTCTATGTCAGTAGAAGAAGATATATTTGTGTCGAACGTAACACGAACATTACCATTTTTATACACAAACGGTACTCTGTCGTACTCTACAATTACAACTGGTCTGTACTTATATCGTAGCATTAAATAGGTAAACTTCTGTAACAGCGGACTTAAGGAGGATATATCCTTTAGCGCTTCGCCCTTCATCAACATCTTTGTCTGCTCAACCGTCAGAGGGCACGATGTTTTGTGTGTTTTACCTCGTTCTTTTCGTTTGCATTCGAGACGTATACGCTCGCTGCTGTGATTATATATACGAATTCGGAACTTTTCTCTCGGGTCTGTGCCATCAACATTCTGTTTAGCACAGCTGTCGTAATAATCATCGAAATAAAGACTACGTATGGTGTATTTTCCACTTTCTTTAACGTGAGGATCTAAAGGGAGCAGATTTTTCACTCTGTTTTCAAGTAGACTAAGCTGTGTTGTACTCACAATATACTTAAGCTCATGACGGAATTTTCTGTTATCTTGTTTCTGCATCTGTGTCACCTCTTTCTGCTCCTTTTGATTTCAACAATCAACAGGCAACCAAATATAATCGCAAAAACAACAACAGGAGCTACTTTCAGCGCATCTTTTATCGTTTCGCTTCGCTTTTCTGTCCACTTAGCGTAGATTTCTACATCGTGGTCTACAGAATCACCGCTGTCAAACGGCTTGTCGGTGTCTGCGTAATACCAACCCACAAAATTATGTGTAGGTGTATCCTCAAGTACTGGTAGTTCAGGTGCACTTTCGCCATCAAATATTATGTAATCAATATAGATTGCTTCGTGTACTCTGAAAGTGTGGTACGGCGTGTTTTCAATCCATATTGAATCTAAAAACTTCAGTCTGTTTTTCATGAAAGAACGGATTTCGTCTGCTTTATCAAACACATCCGCACCATCTGTGCTCCATCTCGTGTGGTTGAGTTTGTGAGATTTTTCTATCTGTTTTGCATACTCATCGAGCTTTTCGTCGAGCATACTATCCACTTCAGCAAAAACTTCATTTTGATAGAGTTCTACGACCTTTTCGTAGAACTCCTCCTTTTGGTAGAGATAGTGGTACCAGACAGCGTCGTACCCATCTCTGACGTGGAATCTGTTTCCATACAGCGCATTCGCAGGCTGTGTGGCCCAATTCGCTTTCATTCCCATTGTGTTGTCATAGTCCCATACAGGGGAGGCGTACACTTTCCCTGACTCATCATCAGAGTCATAATAAAAATACTGGCTGACAGAACAAGCATCCCAGTTTGCACAAACCTCTTCTATAACATATTTTCTTGCCCACGAGTCTAAGTCTATCAGCTGTGTCCACTTTTTGCCTGTTTCAGGATCTATTCCGTCATCAGCCATAATCGCGTTTTCTATGCTCTGGAAAGTATCTCTGATACGGGATAAGTCCTCGTCTGTGACAGATATCGGATGATGAACTCGCAGCGCCTGATTATTGTCAGTCCAGACCTGACTATGATTTTCTTTAGATAATCTCTGGGTATTCTCCAAAGACACGAGAAAACTGCCATTTTGCTCGATATCAACGCGGTTTGTGTGAACTTCGTTTCGTTCGCTGAGCAGATATAATCCCGTATACTCACCATTCAGGTAGAGGTCAACCCACTGTGAGCTCGGCGAATATCTAAGTCCTATTTCATCCGCTAAATCGTATAGTGCTTTGTTTCTCAGGTTAGAATGTTCGTTTGCATTTGCGAGCAACACCCATCTGTAAGCGCTCCCCATTTCAAGCAAATCAGCTTCGTTTTTAAGCTTTATGCCATAAGGTTTTTTATCGTAATAATCCCAGGTCGAGTTGCCTCGTCCGTTTATCTCGTCTATCTCACCTGAATAGTTCAGTTCTCCATCAGCAGAATACAAACGCATCTGACCAGGTTCCTCGTTACCCTTTTTACTGTGAATATACTCCATACTCTGGGACTGAGTATCAATATACAATGCAGGGATCTTATCAGACTTGAGAAATGATATTTTGTTTCTTATCTGCTTGCCAAAATATGTATAATTGAGTTCGTATTCGGTACCCTCATCGAAAATGTCACAAGTCATACCTTCGCTGAGCGTTACGCCATCGATACTAACTTCAGTTTCACCCTCAATCTGTATTACTGCATCAGAAAGCTCTGCATAACTAGGCAAAAACACAAACAAATCTTCGTCTTCATTTGCCCAGCACTTAACCTTTTCGCAAGTATCTCCTACACGGATTTCTACCGAAAACAAACCGGCAGGGTCTTTGTCGGATGAACTCAGAAACACTATTAAAGCGAGAATAACAAGCACCGCGCTAAAACAGTAGATCAGAAATTTATTATGTTTCACGGGTGCCTCCTTTACTTTAATTACAGCTCAAACTGCGATTTTTCAGGTAAGATTTTCTCGAAAGCTTCGATTATCTGATTTTTATGAAGTTCAAAATTCTCTTCATGCTCAGTATCATTAAGGCAAACAACCTTGCCCTTCTGATGCTCAAGATACTCTATAGCTTCGTTGCTATAATTCATAGTTTCTGTATGAAATAGTTTTCCAATCTGTTTTTTCGGATAGAATTCTCCGTTCATAAGTCTCCAGTATCTTACACTCCATATAGTGACGTCATCTCTCTGTCTTAATCTATTCTGACATGTCTGATGAATGACATCATACTCTTCTTCCCATAAGGTGGAAAAGAGGGATTTTTTGTACGAATTCTGGATGTGATGGTCGCTGATACCATATAAAAAAGGCTTTCTTCCATACCAGATGTTCTTAAATATTCCACTTAACGACTGAGCTTTCAGCCACTTTTTGTAATGCTTCTTAAGAGTATCTTTCGGAGAAAAATGTCTGTGTCACCATGAGCCGTGCCGCCGTGTTTGCCGCCGGTCTGAACCTGGGCGGTCTTGAATTCGCCCACGGCATCCCCGGCACCATCGGCGGC
>JAFOED010000118.1 GCA_017380355.1 Ruminococcus sp.
ACCCCATTACTACATTCGAGTCCCTGATGGCTGAATATAGTAAAAGATAATCAGTAACTAAAAGCGGACAAATAAAAAGAAGCAGCAACAAAATGCTACTGCTTCTTTGGTGGGCCATCTCGTCGTCGCAAAACCTCTTAATTACAATTCGTTTATTCAACGAATTTACATTATTTGGTTTGCTCCTCCTCTCCCCAAAAACATATTTTTGGGGACCCCATTACTACATTCGAGTCCCTGATGGCTGAATATAGTAAAAGATAATCAGTAACTAAAAGCGGACAAATAAAAAGAAGCAGCAACAAAATGCTACTGCTTCTTTGGTGGGCCATCAGGGACTCGAACCCCGGACCAACCGGTTATGAGCCGGTTGCTCTGACCAACTGAGCTAATGGCCCCTAGTCAGCAAGGTATATTATAGCTATTAAGTCGGGCTTTGTCAATCAAAAAGTGGAAATTATTGTACTCCTTAGTTCGACTTGTTTCTCAGACGCTCGAAGATTGAGTGGGTGTCACTCTCTTGTTCTTTTGTTTTTTTTTCCACAGTGATGACGATACTGTCACCCTCACATGCGTCTTCTATCAGAACTTTCGGGATATTTACGTATTCGCCGGATGGCAGCTCCATAACGGCTATATTTTCTTCGATTCTATCTATGATAAGTTTCATATCATTCCCTCACTTTCTTTTTTAACTTTAACTCACGGTTAATAATTTGTCAATCTTGAAATTTTTCTTGAATATATCGTGCTTTTTCGGTATAATTAATATATTAGATGTATGGAGGAACTATGATAGATTATATCACCCAGATTGATTTTGCCGTACTCGATTTCATTCAGGCTAATTTACGAGCACCGTGGCTTGACTCGGTGATGGTTCTCCTGAGTACGATAGGCGAGGGCGGTATTATATGGTTTTTGTTCGCTATACCGATGTTGTTCTTTAAGAAAAGTCGTACCTGCGGTGTCGTTATGATACTGTCTATGGGCGTCGTGCTTTTACTCGGTGAATTCGGACTTAAGAATCTTATAGGTCGTGTGCGTCCGTGTAACGTGAACGCCGAGATTGAAATGCTGGTTAGAAGACCTACGAGTTTCAGTTTCCCGTCAGGACACACGAGCTCGTCTTTTGCGGCGGCTACTTCTGTGTTTTTATGGAACAAAAAGCTCGGCATCCCTCTTTTAGTGCTTGCGTTTTTAGTAGCATTCTCACGACTTTACAACTACGTACATTTCCCGACTGATGTACTAGCTGGTATGTTGTTCGGTATTACTGTGTCAGTATTAGTTTACCATCTTTTCAGACGGTACAAACTTGATAATAAAATCGAGAACCTTAAGTTTTCGAGAAGGGGTTAATTATGGAGAAACTTAGTATTAAAAAACTTTATGACCTTGACCACACTATTGCTAAAAGTCTTTTTGAGTCTATCACTTATCCGTGGGAGGCTTTGCCAAAGATTTCAGCATACATTTTAGAACTCGGCGCTACTCTCGACAGCGAGAAGTTTGACAAGATTGCTGATGATATCTGGGTAGCAAAGAGCGCTAAGATTGCACCATCTGCTTCTTTAAACGGTCCTCTTATCATCGATGAGGATGCAGAAGTAAGACATTGTGCATTTATTCGTGGTTCTGCTATTGTTGGTAAGGGTGCTGTTGTTGGTAACTCAACAGAGCTTAAGAACTGTGTTCTTTTTGATTGTGTTCAGGTTCCACACTATAACTACGTAGGCGATAGTATCTATGGATACAAGTCACACACAGGTGCAGGCGTTATCGCATCTAACTTAAAGAGCGACAAAACTCTCGTTACAGTTAACTGTGATGGCGAAAAGGTTGAGACAGGTGTTAAGAAGTTCGGTGCAATGATTGGCGACTTCGTTGAGGTTGGCTGTAACTCTGTTATGAACCCTGGTACTGTAGTCGGCAGAAACTCAAACGTTTATCCGCTTTCATTTGTTCGCGGTTACGTAGAAGA
The DNA here is from genome assembly GCA_017380355.1 of Ruminococcus sp. Classification (GTDB taxonomy): domain Bacteria; phylum Bacillota; class Clostridia; order Oscillospirales; family Acutalibacteraceae; genus Ruminococcoides. The sequence goes on from JAFOED010000118.1 coordinate 1,985, forward strand.
GAATTCTATCTACAAGCGCCTTGGCGAAGTAGTAGAGAAGAGATAAATACTTTATAAAGTAATAAAAGGAGCTGAATTTATCAGCTCCTTTTTTTGTTATTCTACGTTTATTTTGTCTGTAAGCTCTGTTATGCGGTTAAACAGTAGCGCAAATTTGTCGTTAAAACTTTCGCCTGTGCATATTACATCTAAGCTGTCAGGTGCATTGGATAGAAAGTCGTGAACTTCGCTCTCAAGTAGTAGCCCTTTGTTAAGAGCGTCAAAAACTCCGTCAAGAATAAGCATATCGAACTTTTTAGTGAGCACTGTTATAACAGCGGTATCGAAAAGCTCTCTGAAAATCTTGCTCACCTGAGCTTTGTTTTCAGGATTATCGTCAATGAGGTCGATTCCTACAGGTGCACTTGTGACCGTCACATACATAGTTTCAAGGGCTTTTCTGTCGGAAAGCTCGTTTTGTCTGATAAATTCAACGAACAGGACTTTTTTGTCTTTAGAAGCAGCTCTGACGGCTGCACCTATTGTACAGCATGTCTTTCCTTTGCCTTCTCCATAGTATAAAGATAACATATAAATCATCCTTTCAGGCTTATTTTACATCAAAAATTATCGGTTTGCAAATCAATTTATAGTAATCATTAAGCCTATACTATATAATATAGGGGATAATTATGATGAAAAAAAGTGTTTTTTTTACGAATTATGGTACTTGATTGTGCAGGTGTTATTGTGGTAGCGGCACTTGTTACTGTGTTTATAATTCGCAAAAAGAAAAATAAAGGTTAAAAATGAGCTATTTTGTGCTGATTTTTGTGTATTTTACAAATTTCTCATAAAAGTTTTCAAACCCGAGCGGGTGTTTCCTGAAAAATTCGTTTTAAAAAATCGGCATATTTTGCTCAAAAAAGTCCGAAAAACCGCATAACCATCGCGTTTTTGCGTATTTTAGGCAATTTTTAGTGTTTTGGTGAAAATGCACAAAACATAGTGCGAAAATACATATAATTTTCTACACAACAAATTCAAGCGTTTTTATTGATTTTCTATGATATATATAGTATAATCTCACTTGCGTGACTGCAATTGATATGCGATGAAGCGGGAGGTTGCGACCAAATGGTCGGTTTTTCCGTGGAGTATGTCCGATTTTAAACCGGGCGAAAGAATACTGATTTGTGTGTGAAATGACATTGGGGTTGCTATGTCATTAGGACACCAGAGCGCTTTTCACTATCCGGTTAACACTATGGTTAATCGGTTTTTTAATGGACGGGGTAGAAACACCCGGCAATGTGTAAGGCTTTGAATTACGCCCGCCAACTAAATTTTTAAGGAGGCGACGATATGGCAGTCAAGGAAAAAATCAGAATAAGACTTAAGGGTTACGATCATCAGCTGGTAGATCAGTCTGCTGAGCGTATCGTAGCAACAGCTAAGAGAACAGGCGCTAGAGTATCAGGTCCAGTTCCACTTCCTACAGAGAAGCAGGTTGTTACAATCCTTAGAGCTGTCCACAAGTACAAGGACAGCCGTGAGCAGTTCGAAATGAGAACTCACAAGCGTCTTATCGACATTTTAAGACCGTCAAACAAGACAGTCGAGGCTCTTATGAGCTTAGAGCTCCCTGCTGGTGTTGAGATCGAGATTAAGTTATAATCGCTTAACTTATCCCAACCAACCACAGACAGGATCACGTCGGCACAGCCGACCAATAATCTAACAAGGAGGAATAGATGATGCAGAAAGCATTAATCGGCAAGAAGATCGGTATGACTCAGATCTTCGACGAAAAGGGAAAAGTTGTTCCCGTAACTGTTGTTGAAGCAGGCCCATGTGTTGTTTCAATGAAGAAGACAGTTGAGAATGATGGCTACGAAGCTGTACAGCTCGGTTTCGGTGACATCAAACCAAAGCACGTTACAAAGCCTTTACAGGGTCACTTCAAGAAGGCTGACGTTGCTCCAAAGAGAACTCTTAAGGAGTTCCGTTTTGATGACTGCTCAGCTTACGAGCTCGGTCAGGTAATCAAAGCAGATTTATTCGAGACAGGCAACAAAGTAGACGTTACAGGTACAAGTAAAGGTAAGGGCTACGCTGGTGTTATCAAGCGTTGGAACTTCTCTAGACTTAAGGAAACTCACGGTTCAGGTCCTGTAGCACGTCACGGCGGTTCAATGGGCGCTTGTTCATCACCATCCAGAGTTTGGAAGGGCAAGAAGATGGCAGGTCACCTCGGTGCTGAGAAAGTTACAGTACAGAACCTCGCAGTTGTAAAGATTGACGCTGAGAACAACCTCATCGCTATCAAGGGTGCTATCCCTGGTCCAAACGGCGGTCTTGTTGTTATCAAAGACAGCGTAAAGGCTTAAGGAAGGAGGAAATAATATGCCAAATGTAGCAGTTTTAGATATGGCTGGTAAGAAGGTTTCTACAATCGACCTTTGCGACTCCATATTCGGAATTGAACCAAATGCCGCAGTTATGCATCAGCTTGTTGTAAGCTACCTTGCTAACCAGCGTCAGGGTACACAGTCAGCACTCACAAGAGCTGAAGTATCCGGCGGCGGTAAGAAGCCTTGGAGACAGAAGGGTACAGGTCGTGCACGTCAGGGTTCAACTAGAGCACCACAGTGGTACCACGGCGGCGTAGTATTTGCTCCAAAGCCAAGAGATTACAGATTCTCTGTAAACAAGAAGGTAAGAAGACTCGCTATGAAGTCTGCTTTCTCTACAAAAGCATTAAGCAGTGACGTTATCGTACTCGATACAATTGCTCTTGACACATTCAAGACACAGACTATCGCTAAGATGCTCACAGCTGTTGGCTCAGAGAAGAAGGCACTTATCGTTTTACCTACAGTTGACGAGAAGGTTATCAAGTCAGCTAGAAACATCGCAGGTGTTAAGACAGCTCAGGTTAACGAGCTCAACGTTTACGACATCTTAAACGCTGATAAGCTTATCATCGTTAAAGACGCACTTGCAAAGATTGAGGAGGTATACGCATGAGAGCACAGGATATCATAATTCGTCCTATCATCACTGAAAAGTCAATGATGGGTATTGCTGAGAAGAAGTATACTTTTGAAGTTGCAAAGTCAGCTACAAAGATTGACATCGCAAGAGCTGTTGAAGAGCTCTTCAAGGTTAAGGTAGAGAGAGTTAATACTGTTCACGTTAGAGGCCGTATGCGCCGTCAGGGCAGATTCGAAGGCTACACAAGATCTTGGAAGAAAGCTTACGTTACATTAACAGAAAACAGCAAAACTATTGAATTTTTTGAAGGCATGATGTAAGCCTGTAAAAATCAAAAATAATTAACAGGCAGAATGTATGGGATACGCCATTATCCCGCAAAGCCATCATGAGGAGAGTGAAACTACATGGCTATTAAAGTTTACAAACCGACCACAAACGCTAGACGTAACATGTCGGTTACTGATTACTCAGGACTTTCAAAGGTAGCTCCAGAAAAGAGTTTGCTCGAGCCACTTAAGAAGAACTCAGGTCGTAACAGCTACGGCCGTATCACAGTTCGTCACAGAGGCGGCGGCAACCGTAGAAAGTATCGTGTAATCGATTTCAAGAGACAGAAGTTCGATGTTGAGGGTACAGTACTCACACTCGAATACGATCCAAACCGTTCAGCATTTATCGCACTTGTTGAATACACAGACGGTGAGAAGGCATATATCATCGCTCCACAGGGTCTCAAAGTTGGTGACAAGATCACAGCTGGTGAGAACGCTGATATCAAGCCTGGTAACGCACTTCCACTTTCAGCTATCCCAACAGGTACATTTATCCATAACGTTGAGCTTTATCCAGGCAGAGGCGCTCAGCTCGCTCGTGCTGCTGGTAACATGGCTCAGCTCATGGCTAAAGAGAACGGCATGGCACTTTTAAGACTCCCATCAGGCGAGCTTAGAAACGTACCAGAAAACTGCATGGCTACTATCGGTCAGGTTGGTAACACAGACCACGAGAACGTTAAGATCGGTAAAGCTGGTAGAAAGAGAAATATGGGTATCAGACCAACTGTAAGAGGTTCTGTAATGAACCCATGCGACCACCCACACGGTGGTGGTGAGGGTAAATCTCCAGTAGGTCGCCCAGGCCCTGTAACACCTTGGGGTAAACCAGCCCTCGGTTACAAGACAAGAAAAACACACAAAGCGTCTGACAAGTTAATTGTTAAGCGTAGAAACAGCAAGTAAGGCGGAAAGGAAGGAACTTAATTATGAGTAGAAGTACTAAAAAAGGACCTTTTGTTCAGCCTCAGCTGTACAAAAGAGTTCAGGAAATGAACGCTGCTGGTGAGAAGAGAATCTTAAAGACATGGTCTAGAAGTTCTACTATCTTCCCAGAATTCGTAGGTCATACATTTGCCGTTCATGACGGCAGAAAGCACGTTCCAGTATACGTAACTGAAGATATGGTTGGCCACAAGCTCGGTGAGTTTGCTCCAACTAGAACATTCAGAGGCCATGCTGGTGCTAAGACTTCAAGATAAGGCTAAAAGGAGAGAATTGCAATGGAATCAAAGGCATATTTAAATTATGTCCGTATCGCACCTCGCAAGGTTTCTATTGTCCTGGATTTAATCCGTGGCAAGGATGTTAAGCTTGCAAAGGCTATTCTTGAGCAGACACCTAAGGCCGCTTGTGAGCCACTTTTAAAGCTGCTCAAGTCAGCTATGGCAAATGCTGAGAATAACCACGATATGGATGTGGCAAGTCTTTACGTTGCAGCATGCAGCGTAAGTCAGGGCCCTACACTCAAGAGAATCCGTCCAAGAGCACAGGGAAGAGCTTTCAGAATCAACAAGAAAACTTCTCATATCACACTCGTGCTCAAGGAAAGAGAATAAGGAGGTAAGAGTATATGGGTCAGAAAGTTAATCCACACGGTCTCCGTGTAGGTATCATCAAAGACTGGGATTCACGCTGGTTCGCTAGCAAGAAGGACTTCGGCGATACACTCGTTGAGGACTACAACCTTCGTAAGACACTCAAAGCTCAGCTTTACGGTGCAGGTATCCCAAAAATCGAGATTGAACGTGACGGCAAGAAAGTAAGAATTCACATTCACTGTGCAAAGCCTGGTATGATTATCGGTAAGGGCGGCGCAGAGATCGAGAAGCTCAGAC
>JAFOED010000119.1 GCA_017380355.1 Ruminococcus sp.
ACTTCTCGAAGAAAAAATCAGACAAGACGGTAAGGTCTTTGAGGGTAATATTTTAAAAGTCGACAGCTTCGTAAACCACCAGATTGACGTAAAATTTATGAACGAAATCGGTAAGGAATTCAAGCGACTTTTTAAAGACGAGGAAATCACAAAAATCCTGACAATCGAAGCGTCTGGTATCGGTATTGCGTGTATCGTTGCGCAGTATTTTGATGTGCCTGTACTTTTTGCGAAGAAAACAAAAAGCGTAAACATCGCAGGTGATGTATATACATCTAAAGTGGAATCTTTTACACACAAGCGCACATACGATATTATCGTGTCTAAGGAATTCCTCCACCCTGAGGACAAAGTACTCATCATCGACGACTTCCTTGCTAAAGGCTCTGCGCTGTGCGGTCTTATCAAGCTCATAAAAGATGCTAATGCTACAGTAGTCGGCGCAGGTATCGTAATCGAAAAAGCATATCAGGAGGGTGGTCAGCTCGTACGCGACATGGGTGTCAGAGTTGAGTCACTCGCTCGTGTCAGCAGTATGTCAAAAGATGGCTCGATCGAGTTCATCGACTAATCAGTAAGTTATTTTATTTTAATGAGGGATACAAATGAAAATCACTAAAAAAATCATCAGCCTTCTTATGGCACTCACTATCTTCGTAAGCGTTGCTTTAAGCGTAGAGTTAAGCGCTTTCGCATCTGACGAAGTGACACAGGAAACACAAACAGAAATCCAGACAGAAATTGAGACTACCGCTCCTACTGACCCGACAGTTGATACAACAGAAGGTGAATCGGAATTTCCGTCTGAAGACGAGAAAAACCCACCTATCGTTGACGAAACAAGAGTAGGTAAAGTCGGCAAGCTCTGTAAAGACACCAAAAGCGAAAACAGCATTGAGTTCTACTGGGCTGAAGTTGAGGGTGCACACGGCTACCGCATTTACTACAAGAACAACGACGTAGATTCAGACTACCGTTTCCTTGTTGCAACAACAGGCACTAGCGTAACATTAAAAGACCTTCCACACACAACTCCTTTCCAGTTTAAGGTCGCAGCTTTCGTAATCGAAGACGGCGTAATTTACGAGGGTCTTTCACAGGTAGGAAAAACTGCTACTCAGCCTGCAAAAACTCCTACACCTACTCTCAAATCAAGTGCTTCAACAATCAAGATTTCATGGAGCAAAAACTCTAAAGCAGACGGCTACCGTATTTATCGTCAGGACGCTAAAACAAACGGCAAGCTCGTTTTATACAAAACCATAAAAAAGAACACAACTACAACTTTTGAAGACAAAAAGGTCTCAAAAGGTAAAGCGTACAACTATCAGGTGCGTGCTTACCGCGAGATGTACGAAAACAAAACCTACATTGGTGATGGCTCTACTCTGCGCACAGTTTGCGGTCTTGCTACACCAAAGCTCGCTTCTTGTACATCACAGCTTCGACGAGTTACTATCGACTGGAACAACAACTCTGTCGCTAAAGGCTACGACGTTTACTACAAGGCTGACGACCGTAGCTCATACAAGCTCTTGAAAACAACAAGCAGCTCTTACATAAACACAAAGCACCTGCGTGCAGGCCACACATACAACTTCAGAATCAGACCATACAAGCTCGTAGGTAAAAATAAAACTAAAGTCTACGGTACATATCTCTCCGTAAGCAAGAAAGCTACTTCAACCGCTTATGGTAAGAAAATCGGCAAGACTTACATCGAAATCAGCATCAAACAGCAGCATATGTGGTACTACATCGACGGCAAGTGCTACGTCAGCACTCCTGTAGTAACAGGTAACCAGGGCGCATACTCAACACCGACAGGTGCATACAAAGTATGGCAGCGTATGTCCCCAGCGACACTTTCAGGTCCTACATGGTGCACAACCGTTAAGTACTGGTTAGCATTCACATATTCGGGTTGTGGTATTCACGACGCAAGCTGGAGAAGTGCTTCTGAATTTGGTGGTTCAACATATATGGGTAACGGCTCACACGGCTGTGTAAACACACCGAATTCTGCAGTAAAGAAGATTTACCAGAAAGCGAAAATCGGCACACACGTTATCGTGTACTAAATCTCAAATCAACAAAAACGGCGTACCATTTCGGCACGCCGTTTTTGTTTACACATAATATATCCATATGATATACTGATATCATAAAAGCCTCCCTTGTGCAAAGGGAGGGGGACCGCATTGCGGTGGAGGGATTGTAGTGGATAGAAAATAATGTTCATATTGCAAAGGTACTACGCAAAAACATGACAAAAGAAGAACGTCATTTATGGTATGATTTTCTTAAAGAATATGACACAAAATTTCTCAGGCAAAAACCAATCGGAAACTATATCGTAGATTTTTATTGCGCTCAGGCAAAGCTAGTTATCGAACTTGATGGTTCACAGCATTATAAAGAAATTAACGTTGAAAAAGATACCGAAAGAACTAAATTTTTAAAACAATACGGACTTACTGTTATACGTATACCAAACAATCGAGTTACTCAAAACTTTTCAGGTGTATGTGAATATATAGACCTACTAGTAAAACAATCCCTCAGTCAGCTTTGCTGACAGCTCCCTTTACACAAGGGAGCCTTCTCTTAACTTAACATATATTAATTAACGGCGTACCATTTCGGCACGCCGTTTTTGTTATTCTAAATCATTATTATAAACAAACTCATCGATTATTTCTCCGTCATCATCAATCATAACAAGAGTATTCTCGTCCTTGATTTCAAAGGTATATATAGTATCATTCTGTGTTGTTGCAACAAGTTTGTCGTCCTTAATTTCATAATAGCCATACTCTGCATATGACATAAGCAAACTCTGACCATAGGTGAAAGTTTTCTTTTCTGTATCAAGTGACACATACGGCTGAAGTTCTATTGTCTGGTCAGGCGATGACAAAAGCGCACTTCTCTCTTTAGCCAGATAAAAACCTGACTTTAGCTGTGCATCAGTAAAGTTTACACCACAACCGCAAAAAATTACTGGCATAATTAAGGTAAGCGCTAATAACAAGCAAAACTTTTTCATAGAACAACATCCTTTCTCTTTATAGAAAACATAACACAGTATGAAATGCAAGTCTATAAAAACAGCTTAATTTTCAAATAACTTTCACATAAATTTCCTAGTAAAATCAGTTGACAACTTAGATTCTCGCTATTATAATGTACTAGTGAAGACTCGGCTTTTGTGGAAAGCTTGAAAGGGAGAGCGCGTCACTGACTGAAAGCGCGCTTAAAGTGAGTAGTAAGTACGGGAACACTTCATGGCGCATACCTTAAATTTTATATAAAAGCGGATGCATTTTTGCATCAACACGGGTGGCACCGCGGGTTTTAGTTTAACTCGTCCCGAGAATAGTATTGTTACTGTTCTCGGGGCGTTTTTGTTTTAAGCGCCGAGGCTCGTAGCCCTCACAAAGTCAAGTGCGAGATGGGACTACCCACAGGACACGTAGTGTCCGCAGGGTGGTTAATCGATAACGTGGACTTTTGAGGATCAGCGCAGAGCAACGAGGCGTGATATCACACCTTTCATTTCATATACTACCTTTACAGGAGGTTATTACTTTATGTACAGAACACTATTTTGTAACGACATACGTGAAGCTCACGTCGGCACTACTGTATCGTTAGCCGGCTGGGTTGACGTTATCCGTGACCACGGTGGCGTAATCTTCGTAGATCTTCGCGACTACACAGGTATCACACAGGTTGTCGTTCACGACGAAAAATTACTTGCAAACGTTAACCGCGAGACTGTTATCACAGTTACAGGTAAGGTCGAGAAAAGAGACCCTGACACTGTAAACGAGAAAATCGACACAGGTTACGTTGAGCTTGTTGCCGACACTCTTACAGTACTCGGCAGAAGCACAAATATGCTTCCTTTCGAGGTTTCCAACTCACGCGCTTCTAAAGACGAAATCCGTCTTAAGTACCGCTACCTCGATTTACGTAATCCGAAGAACCACCATAACCTCGTTATGCGTTCTAAGATTATCCGTCATCTCAGAAATATTATGGAAGGCAAAAACTTCCTCGATATGCAGACTCCTATCCTTACTGCATCATCTCC
>JAFOED010000014.1 GCA_017380355.1 Ruminococcus sp.
AATTCTTTCAAGTTGATCCGCTTACAGCACCTGCCGTATTACAAGCCTTTATATCTTATGCAGAGGGCGCAAGTATGCAAGAAGTTACCGACCAACTAAATATCAAAGGTATTCGTACTAAACGTGGCGGTAAAATTAGCATAAACAGCGTCACTCGTATGTTGCACAACCGCAAGTACATCGGTGAATATAAATATCGAGATATTGTAAAACCAGGTGGTATCCCTGCTATTGTTCCCGAAGACTTGTTTGATAAAGTTCAGGAACGCATGGTTTCAAATAAAAAAGCTCCGGCTAAACATAAAGCCGAAGACGAATACTTGCTTACTACTAAACTTTTCTGTGGGAAGTGCCAATGTCTTATGGTTGGCGAAAGTGGCACAAGCCAAATGAAGAAAAAGGTACACCGCTATTATAAATGCGTTAGTGTTAAGAAACATCAAGGTTGTGATAAGAAAACCGTCAGAAAAGAATGGATTGAAGATTTAGCCATCGCATTTATACGCACAATTGTGTTTGATGATGATTTAGTATCTATGCTCTGCGAAACAGCAACAAGAGTACAGAATCAAGAAAACACCACCCTACCTCTACTAAAAAAGCAATACAATGATACTCTTAAAAGCATAGATAATCTTCTCAACGCAATTCAGCAAGGTATTCTCACACCATCTACCAAACAGCGTATGGAAGATTTAGAAAAGCAGAAAACAGAACTGTCAATCCAAATCATAAAAGAAGAAATGACAAAACCTATTATCTCTGCTGAAGAGATTGAAGCTTACTTCAACAGACTTCGCAAGTTGAATTTCAAAAAGATAGAACATCGCAGAAGGTTAATAAATACTTTTATAAATAAAATTGTTCTATACGATGACGGAAGAATATATTTTGGATGCAACTACAAAGACTGCTCAAAAGAGATGACTTTTGCAGAACTCGAAGAAGCAAACGTCTTTAGTTCGGATATCAGTGCACTCGGTGCACCAAAATACCGAATCGAGTCTTTTGACTTGGTTCGGTATTTTATTTTGTAATATACAGGACTTGAAGGCTAGCGTTAGTAAATCGTCATAGTATGACGATTTTAGCGAGAGCGATGATGATTTTTATGAACAACAATGAGGGTAAGACGAGATAGTTTTTATTGAATATTAAGTACCTGACCCCCACACCACCAATAGGCAGATACTCTTTTTAGTGTCTGCCTATTTTTTCGCGGTAGCTTTTTATTTTATGGTAGTAATTTATCCCAAAAGGTTGGGTTTTGTTGACTAGAAAAAGAGGCTGTGATATAGTCATATCGGATTTGTTTTTATACTAATATAAATGGGGAAATTTATGAAAAAACTTAAGCTCTTTAGTCTTGCGTGGCCGATTTTTATCGAGACAGCTCTTTTTATGTTGCTCGGCTTCGTTGACGTTTTTGTGCTGAGTCGTTACGATGATTTAGCCGCTTCCGCTGTTAATACTGCGAATCAAGCGGTGTCGATTGTGACAATTGTATTCACTGTTATTTCGGGCGCGAGTGCTGTGCTTATTTCTCAGTATTTAGGAGCAAAGAAGCGAGAAAACGCGTCGCGTATCGCAGCGATTTCTATAGTGTTCAATTTGCTTGCCGGTATTGTGATCAGCTCATTGTTGGCTATTTTTAGTGAACCGATACTTAGATTTATCGGAGCAGATGGTGATTTGCTCAGCTATGCTAGCGAGTACCTTAAAGTTGTCGGTGGATTTTTATTCTTGCAGGCGGTGCTTGCGTCTTTAGCTGTTATTGTTAGAAATCACGGGCTAACCAAAATTTCGATGTACGTAACAGTCGGTATGAATATCGTTAACACCGTGCTTGACGTTATTTTTGTTTTAGGACTTTTCGGTGCTCCGAAAATGGGTGTTATGGGTGTTGCTGTTGCTACTACCTTCAGCCGAATTGTCGGCACTATTGTGCTGTTTATTATTGTGTTCGTGAAAGTTGAGAAACTTAGCATTTTTAAACTTATGCGACCATTCCCATGGAGAGATATCAGGGACATTTTCAAAATTGGTGTACCGTCCGCGCTTGAGTCGTTTCTGTATAATTTATCTCAGGTTGTTATTACTTCGATGGTGCTCCGTTTTCTGACTGAAGAAGAGCTTATCGCACGCACTTATGTTATGAATATCACTATGATTTTCTACATATTTGCTGTAGCAATCGCTCAGGCTTCGCAGATTATTACGGGTCACTTAGTGGGTGCTTCTAAGATGGATGAAGCGTATAAACGCGGTATGAGAGCATATAAAATTTCGATGCTTATCACAGTGATTGCGTGCACTGTGGGTGTGCTGTTGAGAAAACCGATTGTCGATATTTTTACTAACGATACACAGGTTATTATGCTTGGTGCGGGAATATTGCTTATCGACTGGTTTCTGGAGCTCGGACGAACAACAAATATTGTTGTTATCGCGTGCTTACGTGGTGCAGGAGACGTGTATTTCCCGACTATTTGCGCGATATTTTCGATGTGGCTTGTAAGCGTTTTGGGTGCGTATGTTTTCGCGGTCCAGCTCGATATGGGCATCTACGGCTTGTGGGTTGCACTTGCGCTTGATGAGATACTACGCGGTGTGCTTATGGTGTTCAGATTCAAAAGCGGTAAATGGAAATCTAAACGTGTTGTTCAAGATGAGGTTTGATTATGAAAAAGTTATCTAATAAATTTATTATAGTTGTTATGTGTCTTGTGATTACTTTATCAGTTATTCTCACTGGATGTGGCGACAAAAAAGACGTAGCAACTAATGACAGCGAAACAATAGAGATTGCTACTGATGAAGTCAAAGAAACATCAGCTTCTACTGAAAAGCCAACCGAAGAACCAACACAGAAGCCAACAGAAAAACCTACAGAAAAGCCTACTGAAAGTGAGACAAAAGCACCTACTCAACCACAAACAGAGAAACCATATGTTCATAAACCTATGAACATGACAGGATTCAGACACTATACGATTGAAGAGATAATCAGTATTTATGGTGAAAACTATTTTGTTTCCGATACTCTGTATGGTGGAGGACTGGGTTTCTTTTATTACAAAGATGGATCGTGTCCGTATACTTTCTATTTTAAGAGCGATGCATATTCAATGGGTACTATACCATCAGTAAAAGCTGAAATTGCAGCGATTTCTACGAAGGATAGTTATTGCTATATTACTACTAAATTGAGAACAGATATGAATGGTTTACAGGCAGAAAATGCTTGTTCAGGTGGTGAGTGGTATATTGATGAAATGAATTCAGGCGGATATGTTTATACACACGACAACGGAGCGTTCAGAATTAATTGTTATTGGAATACTACTGACACAAGTTCTCAGATGAATTATGCGGAAGTGTTTTTTTACTAAATAAAAGGTAAGCGGAAAGTTACAAACTTTGCTTGCTTTTCAAATTGACATTGAAATATAGCGATGATATTATGAATAAAAAGGGGGATTTTTTTATGGCTAATTTACTTAGAGTTAAATGTTCTTGTGGTGAAGTCACAAACGCTGAAGTTGGCGCTGTGTGTTCAAAGTGCAAACAGCCACTTGAGTTTGTGCAGGACGCGTTAATTATGTTGTACAGAAAAGGTTCGCCTCTCGGTTGTGCGGCTGGTTTTGGTGTTTACCTTGATGGTCAGCCGTTTGGTTTTATCGGCAACAGGGAGACTATCAAAATTCCTGTGAGCTACGGTAAACACACTCTTCACATTGCTTCTGGTATGAACAGAAAGTGTAACGACCTTGTGTTTGAGCTTACTCCTGAAAACCGCTTTGCATTTGCTAAGGTTTGGATGAAACCTGGTTTCTGGACAAATTCGTTTGTTTTAGAGGTTTGTGACGCTTCTGAAATGCCTAACGCATAAAATTAAGGCACTGTGATTAACACAGTGCCTTTTCTTTTTTTATTTAGTTTCTTTTGAGTGACACGTGTCTCTCATCGGACATCCGCCACATCCGCAGTTGCATGATGGCTTTCCGCGTTTTTTGTCACGTACAAGTTTAAAGATAACTAAACCGACGATTACTGCGACCACGAAAAGCACTGCGATGGTCGCGATGTTTTCCATAAAAAATGAAGTCAGCATAATTTATCTCCTTTTCGGTTATCTTTTTATCTCTTTTGATTCGTATTTGTTTTTTCTGAATAAGAAATATAACAATACAGCGAGAGCGACAAATGCAAACACAGTCCATACTGAGAACACACCGCAGAAGAGCATACCGATGTTATACACGATAAGTGAAATAGTATATGCGAAAACGCACATATAACCTATTGTGAACCATGTCCATTTTGCGTTGTTCATTTCACGTCTGATTGCACCCATTGCAGCAAAGCACGGAGCACAGAGGAGGTTGAAGATGAGGAATGACATACCAGCAAGTGCACTGCCGTTAAAGATGTACTCGCCAATAGGATTTGAACCTGCGATGGAAGCGAGCGCACCTGCGACCTCTTCTTTAGCCATGAAGCCTAAGATAGTAGCAACGGCACTCTGCCAGTTTCCGAATCCGAGTGGTACGAAAATGTATGCGATGATACCTCCGATGTATTCAAGTACGGAGTTTCCGCCTGATTCTTCTGTGATGTAATGGAAACCACCATCAAAAGACAACGACATCAAAATCCAGATAGCGATACTCGCGAGTAAGATAACAGATCCTGCACGCTTAACAAATGACCATCCGCGTTCCCATGTTGTGCGCAGAACGTTTCCGATAAGAGGCATATGATATGATGGCAATTCCATAACGAAAGGTGCAGCCTCACCGGCGAATGCCTTTGTTTTCTTTAAGATTACACCTGATGTGATAACT
>JAFOED010000120.1 GCA_017380355.1 Ruminococcus sp.
AGACGGAATGTGCACCATATGGCATGATGTGCCGTTTTCAGAGCTGTAGTTCTGGTTCTCTCTGAAGTCGATGTGTGTATGACCTGAGTACCAGATGATTTCTTTATTAGCTTCTATGATAGCCTTGAATCTCTGGTTGTTCGGGAACTGCTCACCTGTTTCAGCGTGCTGCATTCTGATACCGCCCTGATAACTAGGGTCAAATGTATCGTCGCCTGCACCGTAGCCCTGAATTAAAGCGTGCTGGATAAGGAAGATTTTCTTTCCGTCACCCTTGTATTTAGCGAGCAAGCCCTCGAGCCAATCGAGCTGTTCTTTAGAGAAGTTGTCGTTTTCGCCAGGGTGAGCGTTAACTTCACTCATGAAAATAAAGTGGTCGCCTGTTGTAGGCTCTGTCACTTCGTAGTAATCCTTGTTTTCAACGATAGACTGAGCGTCAGCGTCAAGACCAGTAGCGAGAGAGTACTCCTCGTTAGAGCAAGCAACGTCACAGTTGCTGTTTGCGCTACCCCTTGGCTCGTGGTTACCGTCAGCCTCGTAGATTGGATTTACGTAGTCGGATTCAGCGAGTATCTGCTGATATGTAAGCCACTCCTGAGTTGCACCCCAAGCGTTACTTACCTGGTCACCTGCAGAAATGATGAAGTCTACCTCTCTGTCAACACAAACGTCTAAAGTCTGTGCCCAGTTTTTGTCTGCGTTTACGTAGTAGCCGGCATCACTTCCGTGCTGTCTGTCGATGTGAATATCAGAAAGCGCTGCGTATCTGTACTGACGCTCCTTTACTGAGTCAAAAAGCTTCTTGCTGTCAGGAATGTCAAACTGTGCAACAGCATTAGACACAACAGCTGTGTCAGAAGCTTTTTCAGTAGACACGATAACTTTTTCAGCGTCAGCAGGAATAGCTACCTGAGCAGGGAATTTGAAAGTACCTGTCTGACCTGCACCTAGTGTAAACGAAGCGATTTCGAAGTACTTATCGAGTGCTTTTTCATCGTCAGCCCAGTACAGATAGTATGTACCCTCACTCTGTGCTGTGTAGGTAATTGTACCCTGTGCATAACCCGCATCATCAGCGTTTTCACCGCTGAAAGTGTAGGTAAGAGCTACGTCTTCAGCCGAAACGGCAAACGGAATTACGCTTAAGAGCATAGTAATTGCCAAAATAACTGCTAATAACTTTTTCATATTAACCTCCTGTGTCGTTAATATTTTTACACATCAATTGTAGCACCAGAACATCGATATATCAAGGGATTTTTAGCTATTTTACACAAAAAAATAAAGCACAGACACCTGTGCTTTTAAAAAATACATAATATAAATCGTTACTTGCTGTTAATTGCGTTTATTACACGCTCTTTAAGTGTATCGAGTGGGGATTTTACGACAAGTTCACCGGTAGCAAGCTTTTTCTGAGGGATATTCGACGCTAAACCGAAGCACTGCATCTGTATAGTGATTCCTTCGTGCTGTACAAGCGCACACAGCTGGCTGATAGACTTGCAGTTCTCAACAGCTTTGAGAAGTTCAAGTTTAGTTTTCTTCTTATAACCGAGCACTTCCACAGCTTATCCCCTTTCTTTCAATTCTACTTCATAATATATTATACATATACCCTCTTTTCTTTTCAACCCAAAAGTAAACTTACTGTTAAAAATGTTTACTTTAGTCGCAATTTGTGGTATTCTTCTAGCAGAATATGCTGAAAAGGAGAACTTTATGGCGACATTTAAAAACACTGGGCGACACGCTCAGGATAATCCGAAAATGAAAAAAAGCACTTTGATTGTAATAATACTGGCTGCTGTGCTTGTAGCAGCTTTTATATTCGGACTGACTATCGGTCTTTCAGGAGGTAACACAAACGGCTCAAAAACAGAAACCGAATTTGTTGAGCACAAGCCTGAAAAAGTTAAAAAAGACGAAAAAATCACCATAAACGACCCGTCACAAGGCGAAATCGAAATTGATGCTGTCGAGGGATTTCAGAAGAACTTGTACGTAAACGAGAACTTCAAGCTCGATAAAAAAGGTATGATGACATACTACATCGATGGAGAGGTTGCTTCGTGTATGGGCGTGGACCTTTCTGAATATCAGGGTGAAGTTAACTTTGAAAAGCTTAAGAAACAGGGTTTTGAATTCGTAATGCTTCGAATCGGTGGCAGAGGATACGGAAGTGAAGGCAAAATGTACGTCGACACAAACTACCACAGCTACTACAAAGCAGCAAAAGACGCAGGTCTCAAAGTCGGCGGTTACTTCTTCTCACAGGCTAAAAATGCCGAGGAAGGTAAAGAAGAAGCCGATTTTGTTATGAATAGTATATACGGAATGGATTTTGATTACCCTGTCGCGTTTGACTGGGAACTTATCGAAGGTGACACAGCCCGTACTGACGATGTAGGTCCGACAGATCTCACAGACGCTGCTATCTCTTTCTGCGAAACCTTAAAGGCTGAGGGTTATGAGCCGATCATCTACGCTAACATCCACTTAATGTACCAGAAATACGAGCTCGAAAGACTCAAAAGCTACGATTTCTGGATAGCCGACTACGAGGACAATCCATCGATGTACTACAACTTCACAATGTGGCAGTATGACATCGAGGGTCAGGTAGACGGTATTAACGGAAACGTTGATATGAACATCTGTATGAAGAACTACTAAGAGGTAAAATATGAAAAAAATCGCAAGCTTCACTGTTGACCACAACAAGCTTCAAAAAGGCATATACATTTCACGTATCGACGGCGATATCACTACATTCGACCTTAGATTTGTAAAGCCGAATACACCGCCGTTTTTAGAGCCGTACGCGATGCACACAATCGAGCATCTTTTCGCGACATACGCTCGAAACTCCGAGTACTCTGACAACGTTATCTACTTCGGACCGATGGGATGTATGACGGGTTTTTACTTTCTCACACGCGATTTAGACAACGAAACAGCACTCTCGCTCATTAAGAGTATATTAGTAAAATGCCGCGACCACGAGGGTGATATTCCTGGCAACTCAAAAATCGAGTGCGGAAACTACCTCGCTCACAACGTCCCTCTCGCCCACGAAACTCTCACAAACTACTACGAAACAGTAAAAGACTGGACAGTAGAAAAGTTAAGCTACGA
>JAFOED010000015.1 GCA_017380355.1 Ruminococcus sp.
CTCCACGCACCAACCTACAGGAAGGAAAATTTTGTATTTTCTGATGAAACTATAGTTATCATAAACCTTACTATTAAGTGCATGAAACACCTGCAAAAACAGATTTTTATCATCAACAGTTCCGCTCTTGTCAGATATATACTTTATCTCTCTTGAACGGTTTCTGTCCTTCTGACCAAAGTTCCCTCCGGATATGACATCAAGCATCAATTCTTCCATATCCTGTTGTGTAAACACATTATTATCGAGCATTTCCTTCGCCCATTTCTGAGGCTTTAATCCAAGGTATTCTACACACGCCATTGTAATAATCTGTGCGAATTTCCATATGCCGTATTGTGTGAATTTTCCTCTGAACATTTCTTCGAATTCGTCTTCTTTGAAACTGTCCACAAACACTGCCCAATCGCTAATGTGTCTGAGTCCTATACCCTCACTTGTCAGATGTGAAATTATGTGCAGCATCATAATTAACCCGTGGTGATACTCACTAGGGATATTACAATTAACCTCCCTATTAGCACATCTTCTTGAATCATCTATTACGCTCTGGATATCATCATTCAGTCTTACCCCTATGTCACTATCCGGGATACCGTTAATGTTGTGGTGAAGCTCCCATATACTGAAGCCTCCACGTTTGAACACTATATGAATACCTTCTGAATCATTACTATTCTTTACAAATCCGTATTCTTCTAAAGTCTTTGAAGCATTGTCAACATCTTGAGGACTAACAATAAAGTCCACATCACCTACTGCCCTGAGTACAGAATCTTTGTAATATGAAGCCGAAGCAATACCCTTAAGTACACAATAAGGTATTTTACATTTGTTCATAATGGTGTCCAATTCATTGTACTCGTGTGCATTTTGTACACAACTAACCACATATGTAAGATACAGTTGCTCGTACTTATTAATCTTTTCGGGATATTTATTACCAAAATCCCTTTTTAGTGCTGCGTAAACCATTGGAAACACTGACTGAGCACTAGCTTCTTTCAGCAGTGCAGTTATATTTTCTTCACAAATATTCGGCATTTCACCATTAAAAAGCTCGTGTGAAATTATACTAAGCAATAGATTACTTATAGTATCCATACCTTTTTGTGTCTCCTGCATTTTTTCTCTTTTTTTGTTGGCACATACGGCAATAAGCTTTTTGGAAATCATAAACGCTAAACATCCTATAAATACTCCCAAGGTATTGGCAAGTACATCGTCTATTTCACACCTTCCGAGCACAAACATATACTGAACAAGCTCTAACATAACGGAAAATAAACATCCAAAAATGACCGTAATTGCAACATGTTTTTTGCATCGTTTAGGCAATATATTCGGCATAGTAAGCCCGATTGGAACAAACAGAAAAACATTCATAAGCAAAACCCGGTATGCCTCTGGTTGTTGTCGTGCTTCAAAAAAAGAATAGAAAGGTATCAGAATCAGTTGTGATTCATTACTCGTTCTATTAAGCAATGTCAAATAAATAACAGCCGAAAAAGCTACGACAAACATTACCATATTAGATATTTTCCAGAACAAAGACAGCTTTTTTCTGAACAAATAATTACCGATAGCAAACGAAATTACTAATAAAGCGATATATACACAAATCACCCATAAGGGTTTAATGTAGATACTGAAAAACATTTACTATCCCACCTTTCTTGTTCTAGGAATTATCAGACGCAAAATTACATATTCACATATCTAATATATTTTACTATACGTCATAAAACAAGTCAATAAAATGCTATATTAGGCCTTGTATTTTATATTCTTTCGGTTATATTTTCCTTACATTTTTCATATAATTTACCACAACAATTCGGAGGTAATTTATGAAAGGAAATGTTGAAGAACGTGCAGTACAGCTGGGCAAATTTATAGCCAAAAACCACGCAACAGTACGCCTTGCCGCAAAGAAATACAACGTCAGCAAATCAACCGTACATAAAGACGTCAGCGAAAGGTTAAAACACATCAACGCTTCTCTCTACAGAGAGGTCAGGAAAGTGCTTGATTTAAACAAAGAAGAGCGTCACATACGCGGAGGCATAGCAACCAAAGAAAAGTACAGAAAAATGGCAGACAAATCAAGATAATCACTTTTTGCAGGCAAAGGTTAACCTCTGCCTGCTTTTCTTATATTTAAACTTTTTGTAAATAACTTATATACCGTTAACTTTTTTTCTTTACTTTAGGTAGCTTTAGTAGTATAATTAGCGTGGTATTATGTACACACAAGGAGATGTGTTTTATGATGAACATTCCGTTCTCACCACCTGACATTACTCAGGCTGAAATCGACCAGGTTGTTGAAGTGCTAAAGACAGGATGGATTACTACTGGTCCTAAGACTAAGCTCTTCGAACAGAAAATTGCAAAAATGTGCAACACACAGAAGGCTGTGTGTCTTTCTTCTCAGACCGCTTGTGCTGAAATGACTCTTCGTATTTTAGGCGTCGGTCCCGGAGATGAGGTTATCGTGCCTTCATATACATACACTGCATCAGCTTCTATCATCTACCACGTAGGTGCTACTCCTATCCTCATCGACTGTAAAAAGGATAGTTACGAGATGGATTACGACCAGATGGAAAAAGCTATCAACGAGAAAACAAAGGTTATTATCCCTGTCGATTTGGCTGGTGTCGTGTGCGATTACGACAAGATTTTTGAGATTGTCGAGAGAAAGCGATCACTGTTCAGACCATCGAACAACCCTATCCAGTTTGCTATCGGCAGAGTTATCGTTATGAGTGACGCTGCTCACGCTTTCGGAGCTCAGTGGCACGGCAAAATGTGCGGTGAAATCGCCGATTTCACAAACTTCAGCTTTCACGCAGTAAAGAATATGACTACTGCTGAGGGTGGTGCCGCTACATGGAGAGAGATTCCGGGTATAGACTCAAACGAAATATACAAGAAATTTATGCTTATGACCCTTCACGGTCAGACAAAAGACGCTTTTGCTAAAAACAAAGGCACATCGTGGGAATACGACGTTGTTGACACTCAGTATAAGTGCAATATGCCTGATATTCTGTCAGCATTAGGTCTTGCTCAGCTCGAGCGTTATCCGAATATGTTAAGCAGAAGACACCTGCTTATAGAAAAATATAACGAGGCGTTCAAAGACCTTCCTGTCGAAGTTCTTAATCACTGCGACTCAACCCATTGCAGCAGTGCCCACCTGTATTTTGTTCGTTTTACTGGTAAGGATGCGAAATTCCGCAACGCTTTCTACGACAAGATGAAGGAAAAGGGCGTTATGTGTAACGTACACTTTAAGCCACTTCCGATGTTTACAGCGTATAAAGCTAAGGGTTTTGACATAAAAGACTTCCCTAACGCTTACGCTCAGCACGCAAACCAGCTCACACTCCCTATGAACACCGTTATAACAGACGAAGAAGCAGACTATGTAATCAAGTGCTTTATCGATACTTTTAACGAGCTTTCATAATCGCTGTGTTATACACAGCCTTTTACTAAGACTCACTTTAAAGGCTGTCTTTCTGACAGCCTTTGTTTTTTTCAAAAAAACTACACGTTTTGTTCTTAATTTATTCATTTTTATGTCAGAATTTGTATTATAATTAGCATAAGAAAATGAACCTTGGAGGGACTAATATGAACAACGGTAAAATTCTCATCGTTGACGATGACACCAATATATGCGAACTTCTGCGACTTTATATCGAGAAAGAAGGCTATTCAACAGTACTCGCTCACGATGGCGAAAAAGCTATCGAGCTTTTTAACAAAGAACAGCCTAATCTCGTGCTTTTAGACATTATGCTTCCTAAACTCGACGGCTGGCAGGTATGCAGAGAAATCCGCAAAACTTCTGACTGCCCTATCATTATGATTACCGCAAAAGGCGAGGTTTTCGACAAAATTCTCGGTCTCGAACTCGGCGCTGATGACTATGTCGTAAAACCTTTCGAAGCAAAAGAAGTCGTTGCTCGAATCAGAGCCGTACTCAGAAGAATCATCTCTAATGAAGAAGAAAGCGTAAAAGAAGTAAACTGGGATAAGCTTTCTATCAACCTCACTAACTACGAGCTTAAGGTTGACGGCGAAGTCGTTGATACTCCACCTAAAGAGATGGAGCTTTTATACCATCTTGCGAGCAACCCAAATAAAGTTTACACTCGTGACCAGTTGCTCGATCAGGTGTGGGGATTTGAATACTACGGTGACAGCCGTACAGTTGACGTTCACGTCAAGAGAATCAGAGAAAAAATCGACGGTGTTTCCGATAAATGGGAGCTTCGCACCGTCTGGGGAGTAGGCTACAAATTTGAAGTCAAAGGCTAATAATTCGACGTTTACGCTACGTCGTTCTATATTCCAGAAATACCTGAGCGTAAGCTTGCTGATTATCATAATCTGTATGGTTTCGCTAGGTGTTACTATGCTGTTTTTTGTATCCAACTACTGGGAAAACGAAAAACGCGAAAATTTAATAGAAAACGCTAATCAGGTTGCTCAGGCTATCGTGATGGCATCGGATTTCAACGCTGAGGACCACACTATCGTTATTAAAGACCCTGACTTGTTTTCGGTAACTATATCAACTATTGCGCAAAGTGTAAATGCAGATATTTTTGTCGTCAACAATAAAGGTCAGCTTCAGTACTGCTCCGAAGCAAACGAGTGCACTCACACAAATATGACGCTGTCATCTAATATTCTGGGGCAGACAGTAAATCAGAATTTCTTCGAATCTGGTAATTTGGATGGATTCTACGACGACACATACTACACCGCAGGAGCACCAGTTATAGTGAATACCGATGGCGTTAACGAAGCTGTTGCTTTCTGCTACGTTTCCACTAAATCTGCTTTCGTCGCTGGTCTTACAATGACAATGATGAGAATGTTCATCACTTCGGCGATTATCACTATGCTCGTTGCACTTGTTTTAGTAGGAATACTTAGCTACAGTATGGCAAAACCACTTCGACAGATGTCGAGTGCCGCAAAGAAGTTTGCTGTCGGCGACTTCTCTACAAGAGTTGAAGTAAACGGTGACGACGAAATCGCCGAGCTTGCAACTGCGTTTAACAATATGGCCGACTCGCTTAATTCAAGCGAGAGTATGCGTCGAAGCTTTATCGCAAACGTATCCCACGAACTTAAAACCCCTATGACAACTATCGCGGGTTTTATTGACGGTATGCTCGACGGCACTATCCCTAAAGAACAACATAGTCACTATATGAACATCGTTTCACTCGAAGTAAAGCGACTCTCACGACTTGTTCAGTCAATGCTGTCACTCTCGAGAATAGAAAATGGTGAACTAAAACTTCATAAACAGGATTTCGAGCTTTTCTCTGTTATCGTCAACGTTCTCGCGGGATTTGAAATGCAGATTTCTCAGAAAAATATCGAAATCAGGGGTCTAGAAAACTTCGGTCAGTTAAAAATCGAAGCCGACCCTGACCTTATCCATCAGGTTATATACAACCTGATTGAAAACGCTGTAAAATTTACTAACGAAAACGGTTACATCTCGTTTTCTGCGCTGGAGACTAAATACGAAATCTCCATTTCTATAGAAAACAGCGGTCCGGGTATCCCACCTGAGGACATTCGTTACATTTTCGACCGATTCTATAAAACTGACAAATCTAGAAGCGTGGACAAAAAAGGAATGGGTCTCGGTCTTTTTATCACAAAATCTATTATGCGTTTGCACGGCGGTCATATTTATGCTGAGTCACAGCCTGACAAGTACTGTCGTTTTACGATTAAGCTGCCATCTGTGCCACCTATCGTAAAACAGACACCATCGCAATATATCGACACCACAGCAAACACAAAATCGGAGGAATAAACAATGGACGAATTTTTACGCGATATCGACCCGATTGATGAGTATGCTCCTATTTCTCAGGACGCATCCGACATCGGCGATACAACAAAAATAAACACACAGGAAGTAGCTACACAAGCGTGCGAAACAGTTACTGTGGATACCGCAGACGAAGACGATACTTTTGAAGCTTTCGACAAAGCACAGAGCACCGCTCCTGCTTACAGCCAACCTGTATCACCTGCTCCACCTGTTGCACCTACTCAGCCTGTAGCACCGCCGTATAACCCACCTTATACAGCACCACAACCTCAGCAAGTTGCAGCGCCACAGTATGTGCCTGTGCAGCCACAAAACGGAGGCTACGCACCTTATCAGCCTGTTTCTCCTTATCAGCCACCACAGCCTTATCAGGCTCCACGTACTGTTTATAATCAACCTAAGCCTACAAAGCCTACTCAGCCTGTAAATACACAGTACACAGCGCCACAACCTCCTGCGTACGCTCATCAAAACTACCAGTACGCTAACAGAAATCCACAGCAACCACCACGTCAAGCTGTACCATATACTCAGCCTAACCCATACTACACCCCTCAATCTCCACAGAATCCACCACAGCCACCACGTGCGAAAACTCCTGCCCGCACAAAGGTGTTAATCGGTATTCTCATCGCTTTACTCGTAATCTTTATGCTCAGCTTTTTTGTAAGTTGTTCGATGCTTACTGCAAGTGACAGCAACAAACTCACCTTCGATAATCCGCTTTCAGGCTACGCAACCGAACCTGAGTATGACGAATTTTACGATGATTATGGTACTTCACCATACTTCGATTTTGGACCGTCATATCAGGGCGACTACTTCAAAGAAGACGTAGTTTTACAGGCTGATGAAGGCCAGACTCAAGAAAGAGACGAAGATTTAAAAAACAATACCTTCGCACCTGATAAAGACGCAAAAGGTATTGAAATAAAAGCTCTTCCTAAAGATAAAGACAACAAAAAGTACACTACACAGAGTGCATACAATGCAGTAACAGACAGCGTTGTATCCATCACATGCTACGAAGACAAAATCACTCTCGAAGATGAAGATATCATCGGCGAAGGTACAGGCACATTAATCTCAAGCGATGGCTATATCGTTACTAACAGCCACGTTATCGGCGATACAAAAGCGTACAAAATCAACGTCACTTTAAACAACGGCGATGAATATGGCGCAAAAATTGTCGGTTATGATTCACGCACCGACCTCGCTGTATTAAAAATCGATGCAAAAAACCTCAGCTACGCTGAATTTTCTGATTCTTCACTTGTTGAAGTAGGTCAGGACATCGTCGCTATTGGTAACCCTGGTGGCGCAAGTTTCCAGAATTCTCTGACAAAAGGTATAGTTTCCGCTGTCGAGCGTGAGCTCGAATTAGGCGCAAATGTTACATACATCCAGATTGACGCAGCTATAAACCCTGGTAACTCCGGCGGTCCGCTGTGCAACATCTACGGTCAGGTTATCGGCATTAACACAGCAAAAATCAGTGCTGAAGAATACGAAGGTATGGGCTTCGCTATCCCTTCAAACAAAGTGGCACAGATTGCAAACGACCTTATCCACTACGGCTATGTTAAAGACAGAGTACGACTTGGTCTTATGGGCAGAGAAGTCGATGAAGAGATGATTTACAATTACGACGTACCTTACGGTGTGCTCATTACAGAAATCTCCGAAGGCGGTCCTCTCGACAACACAGACATCGAGCTTTTCGATATCATCACCGAAATCAACGGTGTTGAAGTCAGCTCTTTCCAGGAAGTTTTCTCTGAGCTTGAAAAATATAAACCAAATGAGAAGGTAACCCTCACTCTCTACCGCTTAGAAGAGTAAGACAAAAAACAAAAGCACCCGAAGTTTTTCTTCGGGTGCTTTTTAGTATTAATTTTCAGACATAAAAAAACAACCACCCTATTGGGTGGAAGCCTCTATTGTGTTGGCACCTTCCTATTTTCCCAGGCCGTCACCAGCCAAGTATCTTCGGCACTACAGGGCTTAACTTCCGTGTTCGGGATGGGAACGGGTGGACCCCCTGCGTCATCGACACCAACTATTAATTTGTGTCGCTCTCTCAAGCGACTTCGTTATTATAACACCTTGTTTTCAAAAATGCAAGTGTTTTTTGAAATTTTTTTAAAATTTTTTAAACTTTCTTATATTCGTTTGACTATCACACGCAAATTTTGTAGAATAATAGCGTAGAATACATAATGGAGGTAATCCTATGTTTAAAAAAATCGTATCCTTAATACTTTGTATATGCCTTGTTGCTGTTATGGCTCTCTCACTTACCGCTTGTAAGGGTGACAAAAGCAATGAATATCCTGTAACAATCGGTGACGTTACCATTCAGGACGAGCCACTCAACATCGTCGTGCTGTCTGACTGCTTCGCTGATATTGTTTCATATATCGGTTATGATGTCAAGATGGTAGGCAGAAGCGTAGAAATCGATCAGGAGTTCTTGTCTGTTGTACCTCTTGTTGGTACAGCTTCTGCTCCTAATACTGAGGCTATCATTTCCAGCGAAACAGACCTTGTCATCACAGAACAAGCTCTTCCAGAGAATGTGACAGCAACTTTAACCGACGCAGGCGTTCAGGTGCTCACACTTAAAAAACCAACAAGTTTCGAAGAGCTTTCCTCTTTATATGTAAACCTCGGTACAGTTTTAGGTGGTAATGTCACAGGTAAAGAAAAGGGCAAAAACGCTTACGACGAGCTCACAGGCACAATGTCTGATTTCAAAAACGCTATTCCTAGCAACGTTGTAAAAACAGCGTGTTACCTGTATTTCAACGAAAACTACGAGCTGTGCACTTTAACTAGCGGCTCTATTGAACACGAATTCTTCTCATACTGTGGCGCTATCAACGTTTTTGATGATCAGGAAACTGAGCTTGTTGATCTCGAGCTTTTAAAGATTTCAACTCCGACTTACATCTTCTACGATGACGAAGCAGTACTCACTTATCTTTCAAACGACTCTGAGCTTGCTAATATGAGCGCTCTTTCAAACGGCAACACAATGCAGGTTAAGAAAACTCAGTTTTCTCGTATGGGCACAACATACGAAGAGCTTATCTATAAGATGATCGAGTTTATGTTCATAGAAGAAGCAACAGCTGACGAGGCTACACCTGATAGTATAGACGAAACAGTACAGCTGACAAGTGAAAACACAACTGTAATAGCTGAATAAACTAAAAGGCGACTCGCACGAGCCGCCTTTATTTTTATTCTACCGTTACGGTTATTGTTTTTTCTGCTGTTTTGCCTAATGCGTCTGTCACTTTATATGTAACGAGATATTTGCCTGACTTAGAGGTGATAACGTTACCTGTCACTTCAATTTTATCAGTAATATCGTTTGAACACGAGTCTTTTGCGGTAACCTTCGCATCATAATCAGTATTTTTCGCAATAGTTATATCTTTTGCGCCTTTTATAACCGGTACCTTTTCTTTGTACGGATTAGAAGAAGCAGGGTCTGTCGGGTCCCACTTAAGCTTACCGTCAACTCTGACAACTTCCGGTTTGCCAAGTGGGTCAGCAGACTCGTCCGCGTCAATAACTTCAACCTTTGTATTCATATCGATGTTATCATATATCCACTTTGTATCGCTGACCATAAGTCGCACGCATCCCTGAGATGCATTTGAACCGAGTTTGTTGAACTCGTCAATTTTTAAAGTGTCAGCATAAGTATTGAGATATGGTACAGAGTGGAACAGATAATGTCCCGAGAAGCCCGTTACGTACTGACCGTAAACATCACCGAACAGTGCGTGCCAACGGCTCTTGAAATACACGGAATACTCACCGGTTGGGGTTATATTCTCCTGCGTATTCTCGCCACACGAACACACCATCGCACGTACAGGGATAACATAGTCACCTCTGTTATCATAAGTATACACAGTTACTGTATTTGTTCTGCGATTTACTTTAACGCTGTATAGCTCTTTTGACGAATCATCTTTATTCTTCTCTACTATATCGAGGTTTGCCTCGATAGCAGTTGTGTATTCGGATATGTCCTTTTCTTTGTCAGCTTTCTCGACAGTAATACTGCAAGTACCAGTAAAACCGTTTCCACTCGCTGTAACAGTAGCAACACCCTCGCCCACAGCATCAACACGACCACCGCTGTCAACAGTGAGCACATTAGTATCACTCGACATAAATTCAACTGTGTCGATTTTATCCTCTTCCACAGCGACAGTAAGGATACTTGTGTCCCCGTTTTTCATGGTAATACTCGTCGTCTGTTCATTTTCGATAACACACGGAACAACCTCTACAGGCTTGTCTTCTTCGTTTCTGGATAAGAAGTGGAAACTAAGCACACAGACTGAGCCTACAAGCAAAACGGCGCACAAAACCATCGCAACCGCCAACAGCGCACGTGGAAAAGTGCGTCGTCTGCGTTGCGTAAAATTAGAACGATATTTAGTAGTAAAATTAGTTCTCTTGCGCCTGCGTTTGCGCATTACCTTAAATTCTTTCATATATCAATTATATATTTACACAAAGCAATTATCAAGTCATATTTTCTGCAAATTGCAAAAGTGGTATAATATGTGCTACAATAATACAGTATAAATGGGATTTTTCATTGGGAAGGTAAATTATGGACGTTAATTTAAACTGTAAAATCGCTAAAAAATGCAACTCGTGTCAGCTTAACAACCTAAACTACGAAGAACAGCTGAAATTCAAATTTAATAAATGTATAAAATTTTTAGGCTCATACAATCGCATCGAGCCTGTTATCGCTATGGAAAATCCGTTTTCATACCGCAACAAAGCTCAGGCGGTATTCAAACGCGAGAGAGATAAATCTATCTCTTGGGGACTGTACAAATCTACCACAAACACGCTCGTTAAAACCCGTGAGTGCAAACTCCACACAAAACATTCAAACGAGATTTTTAACACCCTTTGTGCGTTATTCAAGAGCTTCAAAATCGCTCCTTTTGACCCATTTAAAGGCACAGGATTTATAAAAAGTGTCGTAATCCGCGAAGGTTTTGCGTCAGGTGAAGTTATGGTTATCATAAACGGTGCTGACCCTATCTTCCCTGCGAAAAAGACTTTCGTATCCGCACTTATTAAAAAACATCCGTACATCACAACTGTTGTGACCACTGTCAACAAGGACCGCAGAAAGCTCTTCACAGCCAAAACTCAGGACGTGCTCTTCGGTGACGGATATATAAAAGATACGCTGTGTGACAAGACCTTTATCATCTCACCTCAATCTTTTTACCAGATTAACCCTGTCCAGACTAAAAAACTGTACGAAAAAGCTATTGAGCTGGCACAGCTTAACGGCACACAGACAGTACTTGACGCTTACTGTGGAGTCGGCACTATCGGTATATGCGCGTGTGACAAAGCGAAGAAGGTCTACGCAGTAGAGAGCGTAAAAGACGCGATAATCGACGCTAAAAAGAACGCGAAAATCAACAAAATCAGTAACATAAACTTCGTTTGTGCTGACGCTAAAGACTACATAGAAACGCTCAAAAATGAAAACGTCAACATTGACGTTGCTTTTGTCGACCCTCCACGTGCGGGATGTAGTAAAGAGTTTTTGAATTCTGTTATAGATATGCAGATTAAAACGCTTGTCTACATTTCGTGCAACATCGAAACCCAGAGCCGTGATTTACACCTTTTAAAACAAAATGGCTACAAAGTCGAACACATCCAGCCTGTCGATATGTTCCCTCACACTAACCACATAGAATGTATCGCACTCATCAAAAAACAGTAACTTATTATGAAAACACTTTATATCTCAGATTTAGACGGAACGCTTCTCGATTCCACCCCAAATACAAGCGACTACACAAACGAAACGATAAACAAACTAAACGCTGACGGTTTCATCATTTCATTTGCGACAGCTCGCTCATACACAACCGCTAAAAAGGTAACAAAAGGGCTTGATATGACCCACCCTGCGGTAGTTCACACCGGCACATTCATCGTGGACAAAGACGGAAAAATACTACACAAAAATACCTTTTCAAAAAGCGACAGCGACTACATCCTCGATGTTGTATTATCACTCGGACTCAATCCGATTGTATACTCGCTTATTGATAACAAAGAGCAGTTTTCTTTCATCAGAAATCGCCTTAACAAGGAAACACTCGACTTTTTATCTAAGCGCAAAGATGACCCTAGAACTCGTGAAATACACACTACAGAAAGTCTTTACGACGGCGAAGTGTACTACTTCACACTTATAGGTGACGAAGATATAACAAAACCGCTGTATGAAAAACTCAAAAACGAATTTCAGTGCTATTTTCAGCAGGATATGTATTCAGGTGATTACTGGCTTGAGATTCTGCCGAAAAACGCAACAAAAGCAAACGCTATAAAACAGCTCGCAGAAATGCTTAACTGTCAGAAAATCGTCGCTTTCGGCGACGGCATAAACGACGTGGAGATGTTTAAACTGTCAGACGAATGCTACGCCGTAGAAAACGCTGTAAAAGACTTGAAAAGCATCGCTACCGCTGTAATCGGCAGCAATCTTGACGACGCTGTTGCGCAGTGGCTCAAAGAGAATTTAAAGAGGTAAATTATGAACAACGATTGCTGTTTTACTAGAGAAAACAAATGGTTTCGTTATAGGGTCGGTGCGATTATCATCGAAGACGACTGTGTACTTTACGTAAAAAACAACATAGACAACTTCTACTACTCCGTCGGTGGAGGCGTAAAGCTCGGAGAAAAAGCCGAAGACGCAATTATCAGAGAAGTTTTCGAAGAAACGGGAGTACACTACGAGATTGACCACTTAGCTGTTATCCACGAAAACTTTTTTGACAACAGTGACGGCTCTTTATCGGGACTTAATTGTCACGAAATCGCATTTTACTACCTGATGAAAAGCAAAGGTTCAAAAGAGCTTAACTCTGACAGCTACAACAGCTTTGGCGCAAAAGAAGAAATGTGCTTTTTACCGCTTAACGAGCTTAACAAATACACAGTCTACCCTGATTTCTACAAAGACCGACTAGATGACATAAGAAGCGGAGAAATCCTGCACATCATCACCGATGATAGAAATAAATAACACTTGAGAACAATATCCTTTTATTATATAATGTAGAAAAACTGTAAGGACAATTTTATGGGCAATGCAATAAAACATTTTATAACTATTACAAAACACCGCCACGCGGTCATACGCCACTGCAAGAAAGCAGGAATTTTCTGGCAGGGTCTTTTGCACGACTTATCAAAGTACTCGCCTACAGAATTTTTTCAGGGCGCAAAGTACTACCAGGGCACACGCTCACCTAACGACAAAGCTCGTGAGGAGCTCGGCTACTCAAAAGCGTGGATGCACCACATGGGTCGAAACCGCCACCATTTCGAGTACTGGCGTGACTATTCCCCAATTCACAAAGGTTATATGATGCCTGTTAAAATGCCGCTGAATTACGTAGTCGAGATGTTCTGCGACCGAGTTGCTGCGAGCAAAATATATCAGGGCAAAAACTACACAGACTCAAGCGCTTACGACTACTTTATGGCAGCTAAACACCGCCGAGTCGGTATGATAGACGAAGAATCTTCCGATATTTGCGAAGAGCTTTTATTTATGCTTAAAGAGCAGGGCGAAGAAAAAACATTCGCTCACATAAGACAGATGATGAAGGAATATAAGTATGACAAAAAACGTAAATCTCGTCGCTAAGGCGATGAAAGACCACTACGGTGAGTGTCAGGACAAAATCAAACATTTTGTCAGCGTTTACACTCTCGCTAAAACAATAGGAGAACTCGAAAAACTGCCTGAAACAACTCAGGAGTATCTCGAAATCGCAGCGCTGGTGTGCGACGTAGACGAATGTGAAAAAAGCAAGGCGGAATTTGTTCAGGATATGCTAAAAAAAGAAAACATCGAGTACGATATTGTCGATAGAGTTAGCTTTATCGTCGACAACTTCTACGATTACGACCATATCACAGGGCTCGACCACCAGATACTTTTAGAAGCGCATATGATAGTCGATTTCAAAGAGCGTAACTGCGACCGCGCGACTATTGTTAAAGAAGCGAACAACCGCTTTATGACAAATTACGGAAGAGCATTTTTAAAACGTGCTTTTGGCGTATAAAATAACATAATGAAACGGCACCCGTATTTTACGAGTGCCGTTTTTTATTGCAATATTATAAATCTTCGCAGTTATCATCAGTCAGATAATCTTCAACAATATATCTTGGGCGGTGCTTTGTTTCAAGGTATATTTTGCCGATATATTCGCCGACAACACCTATAGCTAAAAGCTGTAAACCACCGATAAACCATATAGAAACCGCAAGAGATGCCCAGCCGACCTCTGTCTGTCCCATAAAATATCTCACGACAGAATAAATAAGCATCGCAATAGACAGAAGAAAAACTAAAATTCCTGTGCGAGTAATCAACTTGATAGGTTTTATAGAAAGAGAAGTGATTCCCTCAAATGCGAGGGCAAACATACTTTTCATCGAATACTTACTCTTGCCTTTTAGTCTTGGTGAGCGCTCGTATGTTACAATGTCATATTTATAACCCATCATCGGCACTAAACCACGAAGGAAAATATTCACTTCATTAAACTGTGACAATCCCTCAAGTGCTCGTGCACTCATAAAGCGAAAATCAGCGTGATTTAATATCACCTTTCCACCGAGTTTGTTCAGTATTTTATAGTACATCTTTGCGCTGAAACGCTTAAAAAATGGGTCTGACTTGCGCTTTGCTCTGACTCCATACACAACGTCGCATCCATTTTCATACTTCTCTATCATAGAATCGAAAACTTCTATATCATCCTGCAGGTCAGCATCGATAGAAATAATTGCATCGCACTTATCTCTTAGTTCCATTAAACCGCATAAAAGCGCGTTCTGGTGGCCACGATTACAGCTTAACTTTATGCCCTGAAAAATCTCGTTTTCGCTGTGAAGATTTCCTATTATCTCCCACGTTTTATCTGTTGAACCGTCATCGATAAATACGATTCTGCTACTACGAGAGATTTTTCCATCATCCATCAAAGAGTGCATTTTATCACACAGCTTAGAAGCTGAATCTGAAAGCACTTCTTCTTCGTTGTAGCACGGCACAGCAACAAAAAGTTTCAGCATAAAGTTCACCCCTTTTCGGCTTAATCGTTAGTCGTAAGCTCTAGTAATTCAGTAACAACAAGCGGAACATAGTATTTATAGTAACCATCGCGGTTAGGATGCACCGAATCTCCGTACGGACATCTTCTTGAGTGATACGTGTACTCGTAACGTATATCTTCGTCGTGAGCGTAAAAGTCTGTATCATTGAAAATATCAGCAACAGGCACGTCCCATTTTTTACATATATCGAGTGCTGTCTTTCCATAGTGAAGCTCGTTTCTCTCGAGAGAAAACATCATATCATGAGCTCGTATATACAAAAGCGGTGTGTCAGGATAGTTATCTTTTAAAAGTCCCAGAGCGTACTCCATTCCCTGACAAAACTGCTTTCTTCCGTGCTCACCATAAGCAAAGTCGTCCTTGTCTGCAACCGCACCGAAAGGCACGTGTCTCATATCGTTTGTACCGCCGTTTATGAGAATAACATCGGCTTGTTCGTTGTTCTGAATAGCTCGAAGAATCTGATTTGAAATCTGCTCTCTGCCTGTTGCTACTCCAAAAGTAGCTCCGCCCTTTGAGTAGTCAATTGCGTTTGTATTATATTTGAGTGAAATAAGCTCAGCGATACCAACGTAATCGTTACCATCACCGTGCATAATACTGTCACCAAAGCTCAGCACAGTTTTATTTTCAAGAGCTTTATATACATCAATCTCAGATAATAAATAGTCCGCTTTTTCTTTATCTATAATCTCTTCGGGATTGAAACAGTAGTTTTCATCAAGCTCGAAATATCCGAGATACACCATCGTTGCTGCTTCAATCTTTTCGTCAATATCGTAGTAATCGTTACAGTAAAGTACGCAGTTGATATTGTATTCCATCGCTCTTGAAAAAGATGTAGAAACAAACTGCTTTGTTATCGGAGCGTTGTTATCAAACTCAGTCCAACCACGGTAGAGAATGCCGTTTTCAATCGCTGTTATAAAATACTCACTATCACTATAGTAATTTCTGTCGCTAACCAACGCGTAATTTGAAGGGTCGTATTCGCTTTTCTCTATATTAAGTTTTTCAAGCAAAAGCTTTAACCACTGCGCACGAGTAACTACAGTACCTGAAAAAGTCTCTTTCAAAAAGTCGTTATAACATATTAACGTACTATGGTCAGGCTCGTACTTAGTAATGGCACACACGTTGTCCAAAAGCATCTCTACATTGTGGTCGCTGTCGAATCGTATATCTTCGACCATACTGCTTACAGTTTCTGAAGGTGTAGGGTCTTTATCTGATTTTTTCACATCACAAGAACAGCAGGAGAAAATTACTCCCACTGTCAGTAAAATCGATATAAAGTTTTTAGAAAAACTTTTTAGAGACATACCTTTTCCTTTTCGTGCATTGTTACCTTTTGAGTCGGAAGGATTACCTTGAGTGCCATAGGCTTAACAGTAATAACAGGGTCCTTCATATTGAAAATCTCACCATCTAAACCGATGTCTATACTCTTGTCATCCCTTATCTGAAGCTCTTTACATTTTTTATGTACGATAAACGGAGCTTTCTCGTTTCCTATATGCTCACCTCTTGTGAACATACCGAGGAACTTCGCAAATTCCAGTACGGACACGGTAGGGATTGACAGAAAATCGATATTTCCGTCCTGAAGCTCAGCTAAAGGAGTGGCTTTGAATCCACCGCCGTAATACTTACCATTACCAGCAATACAAAGCATCTGTGTTTTATATCCCTCAGGAATCTTAATCAGCTCACCGTCTGCATACGGTTTAAAGCTGTGCTTACGTTTAGAAAACAGACAGTACACAAGAGACACTTTATACGCAGCAGGACCTGTCATAAGCGGAAAGCGCTTGATTTTCTGAGCATATTTTGCAACTGCACAGTCGTAGCCTACGGAGATAGTATTAATAGCATAGTGGCCGCCACATTCGAGCAAATCGATAGTGGTAGTATCACCCTGTGACATCTTCTCTAAATCAAGAAAATCCTCCATAGAGAAATCAAAGCTCTTTACGAAATCGTTACCAGTACCGACAGGTATAACGCCCAAAGCACAGTTATCAAAACCTATCATACCGCACATCGCTTCGTTGGCAGTACCATCACCGCCGCATGCGTACACACGAACGAAATCGTCAGTTTCGCTTACATATTTATTGACTATATTTTTCGCATCACCGTGAGCTTTAGTAACTTCGACAATGCACTCACCGTCTAAACTAAGCTTGCCGATTTTCTCTTTAAGTTCGTCAACACGGTTCTTTTTTCCTGCATAAGCATTCAAGATAAACAGATGTTTCATATACCCTATTCCCTTACCCTTATATTTCTTCTATAAAAGACTGCAACTCACGTTTCAGTCTGCCAACAGGAAGACCGACGACGTTGAAGTAGTCACCGTAAATACCCTTGACCAAAGTCTTGCCTTTTGACTGAATACCATATGCTCCAGCTTTATCCATCGGATCACCACTCTCGACATACTTGTCAATTTCGCTGTCTGTGAGCTTGAAAAACTCGACTTGAGTTTCGACAGAAAAGCTGTGGCACTTATCACCATACACAAGAGCACAACCCGTCACTACACTATGGCGTCTATCAGAAAGCATTTTAAGCATCTGTCTGGCGTCTTCTTCATCTTTCGGCTTATTTAAAACCTCGTCGTCAACGATAACGATTGTGTCGCTACCGATAACGATAGAATCACTATAACTTTTCGCTACATCCTTAGCTTTCATCTGTGCTAAGTACTGCGGAATATCGTGTGGTTTTATATCTTTTGGTACCGTCTCATCGCAATTTGAAGGTACAACCAAAAATTCATCTGTAATGTCTCTTAAAAGTTCGCGTCGACGAGGTGACTGTGACGCTAAAATAAATTTTTTCATATGTGTCCTCTAAGGCACAAGAGGCACTCTATTTCCTCTTATACACTGTGAAAAATTGTGTCGGTCTGATTATCATTCCGATTATAGCACAAAGCCCGTAAAAAACAAACATAAAAATACAAAAATTCAACATAAATACACATCCTTTTACAATCTATGAGGGTGAGCCCTCTTACAATACCGATTGTACAAAATTATGTGTACGATAAAACGGACTTTGCTTATTTACAAAAATTTTATTCGTATTTACCTAAAACGTCTTTTATGTAGGATAAAAACTGCTCTTTTGCACTCAGCGGTGATACAATCTGAGCCTTGTCTTTAAACATAAACAACCAACCGAAAAACGTCGGTGACAACATAACCTTAGTGCTCAGTTCGAAAGTATTATCATCACAAAGCGAAATAAAAACATTCTTTGAAAATCTGTCAACCACAACACCCGCCAGAGAGTTATCGAAACGGATTTTTATATCAGTAAGTTCTCCTCCGAACATACCGAAAACCTGCTTTGAATATGCCGCCATATCAAACTTTGAGAAAAGCTCTTTACCATCGCGCTTTTCGTTATATATGACCTCGACCGACTCCATTTTATCTATGCGAAAATGCTTGATTTTCTCAGCTTTTGCGTCGAATGCTATGAGATAATAATTCTCGTCATCCCACGTAAGCGCCCACGGAGAAACCACGTATCTCTCACCATTGTTTCTGCGTGTTTTTACTATTTTCTGCACACCATCGTGTGACACTTCCCACTTAAAGTAGTAAAAGCTGATTTTTCTTCCGATGTTAATAGCCTCGTGCACACTATCAATAGTGTATTTCACTTTTTCGTTCATAGTCTTTACGCGGTTTGAAACTACGACCTGACGCTGAAGCTTTTTCGCTTCATTCTCACTAGTGAGATTTTCGAGCTTCTTAATAAGTTCGTTTGACTTTTTATGTGAAATAAACTTTGAACTCTGTACAGCGTCTACTAAGAGCTTGAGCTCATACATTTCAAAATCTCTTGACATAACATAGTACTGTACTGTCTTTGTTTTTGTCGAGCAAATATCAACACCAAAATCGATGAGTGTTTTAATGTCGTCGTAAATACTCTTTCTTTCAGCGCTGATACCATACGAATCTAAATACGAGATAATATCCTGTACAGTAACACCGTGGTTCTCATCAGTTTTTTCCATGAATAACTTTAATATATATAGAAGTTTTTGCTTTTGTTTAGGGTTCTTAGGCATAGTATCCTCCTTAAGACAGGTACTGTGCTAGTCCTACGACAAGCGGCATTGTGAGTAGCGACAACAGAGTCGATGCAGATACAAGCGAAACAGAGAGCTCAGTATCGCGGTCAAATTTTGCGGACATCATTGTTGTTATTGCTGCCACAGGAGATGCTGTTGCAATAATGAGCGAAACAAGTAATGATCCTCTGATATTGCACACCCACAGCACTCCTAATACTACGAGTGGTATGATAATAAGTCTTAGCGCCATCGCAAGATAAGCCCACCCATTTGTA
Source organism: Ruminococcus sp. (assembly GCA_017380355.1). Lineage (GTDB taxonomy): Bacteria > Bacillota > Clostridia > Oscillospirales > Acutalibacteraceae > Ruminococcoides. The sequence continues at coordinate 19,478 of JAFOED010000015.1, forward strand.
AAAGCTTTTTTTAAGTTAGCGTTAGCAAGATAAAAACCTATTATAAGCATCGGCACAGGAGAATTAAGTGCTGCAAGATAAGTTACCGGCTGAGCAACAATAGAAGGCAGTTCTATTGAACAAACGAAAAGTACAACACCAATAACTGTTCCGATTATACCAGGGTTGAGTAAAATCTTAAGTGCCGCACCTTTTTCTTTTTTCTCACTCTTACCTCTCATTATAATAAAACCGTATGTCCACACAAAGAGGTTGAACATAGCAACGAAAGTAGCACCATAAAAAACTCCGTCATCGCCGAGCACCGCCTGCTGAAGCGGTAGCGACATATATCCGCAGTTAGAAAAAACTGTCGCAAATTTCAGAATAACTCCTGAATTCTCCTCACGTTTAGAAAACAGAATCTGAGCCACTAGTACGCTGAAAAATAAAATACCTGCAGAACAAAGTGCTGATACGAGAAGCTTTATGAGCATAGTGACATCGAATTCACGCTGGAAAGCGCTGATAATTACACACGGGGTGACAAAGTACAAGACGACATTTGCCATCGATTTGCTACCCGCTTCATTTATGAGTTTTGTTTTTGCACACAAAAATCCGATAAAAAGTAGTACGAAAAGAACCAAAACCTGTTCGCCTACCGTTAAAAAACTACTTAACATAAAATCCCTGCCAATATACAATATTTATAAAACCACTGTCCGATATTTTGTACTTTGTCAGTATACCACACTAAAAGACAGATAACAACACTATTATTGTGAAAACACACATTTTTATTATATCCCAATAATGCAAAATGAATAAAAACAGATTATTTCTTGTGTTTTTTGCACAATCAACCGACTATAAATTTAGTAATTATGTTAGATAAAAAAGGGATATTATACAAAAAACGTTAATTTTTCATTGTGATAAACACTTAAAAACGTGTAAAAAACTCCTCCTCTTTAGTCAAACAGCCAAAAATACTGTATTTGTTTGACTTTTACTAACGTAAAAAATATAATTAGCTTGCAATGAAAATTGCGTATAAAAATGTTTATTTGCGAATTCTTTAATATTTTTTGAAAGAAGGAAATTACAATGGCTACAACAAAGAAGACAGCTGCTGCTGCAGCAACAACAGAGAAAAAGGCTCCAGCTAAGAAGGCTGCTACAAAGACAGCTGCTAAAGCTGAGACAAAGACAGCTGCTAAGGCTGAGACAAAGACAGCTGCTAAGGCTGAAACAAAGACAGCTGAGAAGAAAGCTCCTGCTAAAAAGGCTCCTGCTAAGAAGACAGCTGCTAAAGTTGAGCTTTACATCCAGTTCGGTGGCGCTACAGTTGCTGTTGCTGACATCGAGAAGAACGTTAAGAAAGTTGTTAAGGGCAAGAAGGCTTACACAGTATACGTAAAGCCTGAAGAGTCAAAAGCTTACATCGTTGCTGACGGTGAAACAACTGGCATGGACGTATTCTTCTGCGAATAATTTTTAAATTAAACGCACTAAAGGCGAAGCAGTTTTTCTGCTTCGCCTTTTTGTTTTGCAAAAAA
>JAFOED010000121.1 GCA_017380355.1 Ruminococcus sp.
AGTTCAGCGTCTTCTACAGATTTGCGATAAACTTCAGTATTCGCGCCGTCAACAGCGTCAATTAACACAGCAGAGAGTTCTTCCTCGTCCATTTTATCGTGGTAATTCTTATTTAAGAACTCAGTTATGAATTCAACAGCGGTTGAGCTTGCAGTTTTACCGCCTCTAGCACCGCCCATACCATCACAAACAACTGCCCAAACACAGCTGGAAGAAATGACAGAGAAGCTACAGCTATCCTGATTTTCTTTTCGTACTAAGCCGATGTCGCTACGTGAAAATACTTCCATATCATATTCCTCCTTCTTTATATTTTCTTCTAAGCTGACCACAGGAAGCGTTTATATCACTTCCTAAGGTTCTTCTGACTGTGGCTGTAATACCGCAGGCAGATAATATATCAACAAAAGCTTGTTGTCTTTTTAATTTACTTTTGATATACCCTGTTCCCTGTACAGAATTCACAGGAATAAGGTTAACATGGCACAGCATACCTGATAAAAGCTTACTGAGCTCTTTTGCACACTCGTCAGAATCGTTAACGCCGTCGATAAGTGCGTATTCAAAGGAAACTCGTCGGTTTGTTTTATCTATGTAATATCTGCAAGCATCCAGAAGCTCACTGATATTATACGCATTATTAATAGGCATAGTTTTACTTCTAAGCTCATCAAACGGAGCGTGAAGTGACACAGAAAGCGTGAGTTGAAGCTTCATATCAGCCAACTCTTTAATTTTAGGGACAATACCACAAGTGGATAAAGTAATGTGTCGCATACCGATGTTGAGTGTCTGTTCTGAAGAAACTAGCTTCAAAAACCTAGTAACATTATCGAAGTTATCAAGTGGCTCGCCCATACCCATCAATACGATGTTAGAAATACGGACACCTAAGTCTTTTTGCGCAGATTCAATCTGAGCAAGCATCTCAGAAGCGGTAAGATTACGTGAATATCCGCTTTTACCTGTCGCGCAGAAAGTACATCCCATCTTACATCCGACCTGAGTCGAAATACAGATAGAATAGCCGTGGTTATAGTTCATAACTACGCTTTCAACATATTCGTTATCGTGAAATGAAAATAGATATTTAACTGTACCATCAAGTTTAGAAACGAGTTTTCGTTCAATAGAAGCTGTACTGATATAGCAGTTATTTTCTAAAAAAGAAATAACATCTTTCGGGACATTCTTCATCTGTGCAAAAGAAGTAACGCCCTTTTTCAGCCAATCTAGCACCTGCTTGGCTCTGAATTTCTGAAAACCGTTTTCAATTATAAGCTTTTCAATCTCAGAATCGAAAAGTGATTTTATATCAATCATATTACCTAACCTTTCGAAACTTTGCGATAAAAAAGCCGTCGGTCATATTTTTGTGCGGTAACAAAGTTAACACATTGTCAGGTTCATCGATAAAACGACTGAATCCTTCAGGTAACTCAAGAGCTACAGGCTCGAAGTTTTCGTGCTCTTTTAAGAACCTGTTCACGATGTCGATGTTCTCTTCATCACAAAGAGTACAGGTAGAATAAACGAGCACACCACCATTTGTTAATTTGTCAGCATTAGCACACAATATACTGTATTGCAACTGGGGTAAATTGTCAATAATTGTTGCTTTTTTGTAACGAATTTCAGGCTTTCGACGAATGATTCCAAAGCCCGAACAAGGCACGTCACAAAGAAGTCGGTCGCACTGCGGAAGAGTAAGATTTTCGTCAGAAGCATCGCGCACCTGTGCGTCGATAATATCAATTTTAAGTCTTTTTGCAGACTCATTAATAAGCTTGATTTTATGTTCAAATAAATCGTAGGAGTAAACCTTTCCCCTGTTTTGCATTTTCAAAGCGCAGTAGAGAGATTTTCCACCCGGAGCGGAGCACACATCACAAACGCTAATATCAGGCTTTACGTCGAGCATCTCACAACAAAGCTGTGACGCACAGTCCTGAACGTAAAATTTACCATCTTTAAAAGATTTAAGCTCTTCAATAGAGCCTGTATCTTCAATATTAAGAGCGTTTTCAAGAAACAAAACTTCGCTTACTTTAACGTTACTTTCAGTTAGCTCTTTTATGAGCTCTTCTTTAGAAGTAACAAGAGTGTTCACTCTAATAGTAAGCGGTGGACGCTGAGCAAGGCCCTCTAAGATACCAAGAGTATTCTCTTTTCCGTACTGGTTAAGCCACTTTTTTACTAAAAAATCAGGACAGGAATACTTAACAGATAAAAACTCGAGTTCGTCCTTTTCATCAGGCAGATTGTACTTCGTATCACTTCTAAGGAAGTTACGTAAAACGGCATTGATAAAGCCGGAAGACTTATACGCACCGACTTTTTTCGATAATTTTACGCTTTCATCAACAGCAGAGTTTGGAGGTACTTTGTCCATAAAGAGTATCTGAAACAAACCTAGTTCAAGAATTATGAGAGTTTTGTTCTCTATCTTCTTAGGTTTGATTTTTGAATACTGCGAAATGACATAGTCAAGCAACACCTTTCTCTCTAATACACCGTAAACCAAATGTGACAAAAAGGAGGCGTCAACTCTATTAAGTGAATTTTCTTTTATAGCGCTGTTAATCACCAGAGCAGAGTAACCCTCTTTAAAGAGCACTCTGTACAATGAATTAAAAGCGATCTTTCTGACATCTGCCATAAAAACCTCGTATTTATCTACGTCTTCTTGCAATTAAAATAAGTCTTAAAAGTGAAGCTACAGATGTAGCTGCGGCAGCGACATAAGTCATCGCTGCTGCGGATAATGTTTTCTTTGCGCCTCTATATTCCTCACCATTTAACATATTGGTACTCTCTATTGTCTGTAACGCTCTTTTTGACGCGTTAAACTCTACAGGAAGAGTAATAAGGGTAAAAAGAACAGAGAAAGAAAACAGAAAAATACCGATATATACAACAGCGCTGAACTCTACAGGTAGTAATAAGCCGATAAAAATCAGAATCCAGCTGAGTTTTGAACCAAAATTCGCAACAGGAACGACAACACTGCGGATTTTGTTAGGCACATATCCCTGAGCGTGCTGTACAGCGTGACCTGCTTCGTGTGCAGCAACACCTACAGCAGCAACAGACGTACTGTTATATACACTCTCTGACAGACGGATTGTGTTAGTTCTAGGGTCAAAGTGGTCGGTTAAATTTCCCGCTACAGGCTCAATAGTAACTCCTGTTACACCATGACTCATAAGAACGCTCTGTGCTGCCTGTGCACCTGTTAAATTACGTGTATTTCGCACCTGAGAGTACTTCTTAAATGTAGAGTTTACGTTTGCGCTACAAATAATTGAAAGTATCAGACACGGAAGTATAAAAATCAAGTAGGTATAATCAAAATACAGATAACCCATAATTAATCCTCCAGAATATTAGTTCCGCATTCAATAGGATGTCCTAAAAGGAAAGATTTATAATCCATACGCTTCTTACCCTCGAGCTGAAGTTCAAGTATCTCAACAGATTTTTCGCCACATGCAATAGTAAGCGGAGAAAGCGACAGCACCTCTCCTGCTTTACCGCATTTGTCAGAAACAGCGGATTTGAACACCTTTAATTTCTTACCGTTTAAAAAAGTGTGTGCAATCGGCCAGCTGTAAAGACCGCGGATAAGGTTATGGACAGTTAAAGCGTCTTTGTTAAAATCAATCAAGCTGATGTTTTTATCAAGCATCGGAGCGTAACTCGACTTTTCTTCGTTCTGCTTAACAGGATTAAGCTCACCTTTTTCAGCTTTTTCCAATGTTTCAACAATAAGTTTAGCGCCAATATCA
>JAFOED010000122.1 GCA_017380355.1 Ruminococcus sp.
GACCTCGTAGGCGTCAGCCTTACGAGGTCTTTTCATTTTGTCTAAACAAAAAATATCTAACTTTAAACTGCGTAGCACCTGAAATCTTATTCTTTTGCGTGAAGGACAAGGCGTAAGCACGATGAAATACTGTCGTATTTCATCGTGCTTTTATCTTTTAAATTAATAAGCGTACTTCATTAGATATCCTGCAAGGTCGAGCTGGATATATGTCGCATCCATAACACTTACCTCAGTGTCGTAGTTCTTGTCTGCGAGCTTTTTCTGAATATCAGTAAAGTCTTTAAACTGTGCAACGTGAAGCTGAATAAGACTTGCGTCGAGCACCGTTACCTTTGAGTCGCCGTCGACATCTCCGACACACATTCCTGCGACTGAGTCTTGTGCACACCAATCTATCTCTATTCCTGTTTTATTAAGCGAATCTTGCACCTGACTCAGAGTCAGTCCAAGCTTATTTGCTAAACCGTCAACTAAAGTCTGTTCAGTTTTATTAGTACACCACGACAATTCACCTAAGTACAAATCTTTATGAAAGTAAGTTTCAAATACCTGCTGAGGAGTTTTCTGCTTACCTATAGCGGTACCAATAAACCAATAAAGTGTCGTCCCTAGCGGTGGTCCGAAAATTTTCGGGTCCTGATTTTTCCAGTATGCGTAGATATGGTGCTCAGGCGAAACATCCTCAGCACCGATGTATGGTTCATTCATCGTGAAAGCGGTATCACCCAGAACCGAGGAGTCAAACAGTAATGGGTTTGTATGATAACCATTGCACGAAAAAATGCAAACGTACTCTTTGTTATCTTCCAAAGTAATACCCTGTTCATCAAGATAGTAAGTAAATATTCCGTCTCCGTCGTAATCATAACACCTTGCTTTTTCCCTATCATCCCATGAATTAAGGCTTCCGTTATCGCCATAGATGTAGCAGTAAACCTTGTCTGCTTTAACCTTATATCTCCACTTTGCAGTGTTAGTATCAAAATGCAGAACGTTCTCCTGTTCCACTTTGTTTTCCGCAGAAACAGGCACAGAAAAAATACTTATAATCAGAGTCAAAACAAGTGTTATACATAATAATTTTTTCATAACTGCCTCCTGTTAAATGTAAATGTAAATGTATCCTTGTATTGGGGACATAATAAGCTCGTTGTAGAAAACGTACCAGTACTCGCCCGGTCTTTTGACTAATTTGTTTTTCAGCGGGTCATAAGTAGCGTTTACTGTACCATCGTCAAGACACTCGATTTCTGCCAAATGCTCTTCATCGAGCAGGTTTTCGTCGCCCATCAGTTCACCTGTTTTATAGTCATAAAGCACACAGTAAATCTGTTTATCTCCTACAAGCAAACCTTGTGAAAAATTAGCTGTACACACGTTTCCTGTCGAAAACTCGAAATCCTCAGGCACATTTTCGCCGTTTTCAAATGGACTTTGAGGTTCATTTTGTTGTGGTACAGAGTCATCACCCGAATTTGCCTGAAGCAAAAAAGGAGGCTTATCGACTTTTTCGCTCGCTTTTGTTTCAGCCACAGTTTCACTCATTATATCCACATCATTATTAAAGTAGAAAAACAGCGCAACACTCAAGCCACAGACAAACAGAAAACATGCAGCAAATGAAAGAAATCTTCTATAGAAAACAAACGGTGTTTTATTCTGTTTTTCCTTAACATTTTCAGGTAGCACTTTTGCTTTTTCAGCCCACTCATCAGGTGCAACAAAATTTTTCATTTTATCAAAATTAAAATCATTCATCGTCAACACCTCCATACAATACTTTCAGCTTTTCACGTCCACGTCGCAGTAGAGTTTTTACTGTATTTTGTGATTTCTTCAGTATTTGTGCGATTTCATTTACTTTGTAATTCTCACAGTAATACAGATAAACAACTTCGCGATATTTAGCGTCTAATTCAAACAAAGCCCATGACATATCACATTTTTCCTGTGGAAATGATATCACAGCGGTGCTTGAATCATCGAGAGATATATATGGACGGTTTTTTCGCATAAAGGTTTTGCACTCATTGATCGCTACACGTATAAGCCACGCTTTCAGATGCTCTTCATCGTTAAAATCAGGGGATTTTTTGTATAGTTTGAAGAATGTGTTCTGAAAACAATCATCCGCATCATAGCGATTATTAAGTCGCATTACACATACTGCGCCAACAGTGTTTTTGTATTTATCGACAACCTGCTCAAAGCTCATGCCGACAAACTGCACTTTGTCCATATTTTATCCCCCCTCTACCTATAACACTCTGCAAGTATACCAAATGGTTTCATCTATAAAAATTTTATCAAAAAGTATGCAAAAATAAAAGCCCGATTTCTGTCGGGCTTAATACTTTTATTCAACTACTACCGTTACGTTACAAATAGGAACTGTGTGTTCGTTGTAGAACACGTAGCGATATTTACCAGGTTCTAAATTCAAACCAACCTTTGACGGACTATATATATAATAATACACACTTCCAAAGCCTGAGTAAAACGATGCTCGGTGCTCATCAGAGAACAAGTTCTGATTACCGAGTATGTTATCGTCCTTGTCATAAATTCTACAATATATTTTGCCGTCTCCAACTAAAAAGCTAGGCGAAAAACCGACAACGCAATCTCCCGGTTTTGGAGTGTCAGACGAGTCTTCAGGACTGTCAGGATTAATAACATTATCTCCACTAGGTCCAAAATCTTCTACAGGCTCAGTTGCATCTGGCTCTTCAGGGACTGTTTCGCTAGGTTTTTGAGTAGGTGTTTTCGACTCTTCAGGTTTCGCATCAACCGAAGAATTAATTGATGGGGTATTAGTTTCTTCTACTAATTCCGATGGTTCCGTTTTTTCAATAACCACGTGATTTTCTGTGTCTTCTTTTGTCGGTTTTTCTTTATGCTCTTTTTCTGTTTTGGCTGGATTATTGTCGTCTTCTCTGCTAACAGTGACACTAATATTCTCACTATTTTCAGTAGAAACAGGTAGTATGTCGTTGTTGATTTTAAAAATGAGGGGGATAGATGAAACAAGACATACTACCACTAAACACGCAACTAACGAGAGTACTTTTCTAGAAATTACAAATGGTGTTTTTTTAGGACCTTCGTTATTTCCAGAGATAGCTATTGCTTTTTTTGTCCAAGCGTCGGGAATTTGCAAATTTTTGAGACTATTAAAATTGACTTTTCTCATTTCACATCACTCCCATAGATTTTTTTAAGCTTTTCTTTACCTCTTCTAAGCAAGGTTTTGACAGTAGAGCTGTTTTTTCCGAGTATTTGCGCTATCTCGTCTATCTTATACCTCTCATAATAGTACAGATACAGCACACTCCTATACTTTTCGTCCAGCTCAAAAAGCGCCCATGAAATATCGAGGCTATCGTGGTTTTCAAAAACCGCTGTGTTTACTGCGTCTTTGAGGGGTAAAAGGGGTTTATGGCGTCGCAGAAAACTCACACATTCGTTGATTGATACACGTATCAGCCAAGCTTTCAGGTGCTCTTCACTTTCAAAACAAGGGGATTTTTTGTAGAGGGTAGCAAAAACGTTCTGGAAACAATCCTCGGCATCGGCCCAGTTTCTTAGTCGCATAAGGCACACTTTACCGACTGTGTCGCTGTACTTGCGGACCACCTGCTCAAACGGCAGTCCCGCAAACTTTTTATCGTCCATTTGTTTTCACCCCTCACTACTAATACGCACAAAATCAGAAAAAAGTTTCATTTATTTTCATTTTATCAAAAATTTATACAAAAAGAAAAGCCACAGCGTAAAACTGTGGCTAATTTTTAGCGATATGAGTATGTTATGAGCTCGTAGGTGTTGACTCCTGCGTAGTTTTTGCGTTTTAGTATTGCGTTGCCTTCATACTCATAAATAAATTGGGTATTATTCTCGACATCTTTTTTTGTGTAATAGTAGACACTTTTATCAGTAATTATATTTCCGCCGGTGTTAAGTTCATCAATCGAATAAACTACAAAATCAGCTCTTAATGTACCATCACCTAAATCAGTTAAGGTATCAACCACTGTCATTATACCATGTGACGCACCGCTCGCCATAGGACAGTAAATCCTACCACTAGAGTAACGATAATGAGTAGCGAAAGTATCGCCTTCTTCAGGGCTTATAGACTTTCCTAAATATCTAGTGCGGCTTTAACGCTTACATTCCCGGCACCGGTTTACGTGAAATGCGAACCGCAGACGGACGGCTCCGTCATCATGAAGGACTACACGCAGACGCTTCCTGCCACGGAAGACGGATATGTGTATCTGTATCTCGGCGCGGCCTACAGTGCGACCAACATTGAACTCCGCCCGGAGCATCCTGTTGTGTGGTACAAGGACGGTGCCATCAGAGACTGGAACCGCGGTGTCGGCACAGTCAAGTCTGCCACAGCGACGAGCGTGGCAGTGGCGAACAACACATGGAAGACCGTTGCTTCTTTGTCGCTGACGGCAGGGACATGGCTTGTCCGCGGGAATCCTCGATTCTCGAACGGGTCACCGAACAGCGGAACGCGCCAGATGTGTCTGTCGACAACGGCGAACTCCAACGACACCCACGGCAAGGTCGTCATCAGCATGGCTTCCGCAGCCAATGACACGAACGTCATCGGCATGGAAGGAACCTATATATTCAATTTGTCGGATACAACGACAGTCAACTTAAACGTAATGCAAGGCCAAGGCTCCTCACTGAACGTGTCAGCGGAAATGCAGGCCGTGAAATTCTAAAGGGGGAGATATGATTGAGATGAACATGGGAACCATCGTCGCTGTACTCGGCGTGATAGGTTCGGTCCTGAGCGTCTACGGGCAACTCCGTCAGATGAAATCATCTCAGGAAGAAGCTGTGCGCCGTCAGGTCGAACAGCAGAAGACTCTTGAAGCACGGCTCGATTCATTGGAGAAGGCCGTGGCTTCCCACAATTCGTACGCAGAGAAATTCGCTTCACTGACGGAGACCATCATCGCCATGAAGACGGACCTCTCGTGGATAAAAAACTCACTTGAGAAATAAGGAGAAATTAAAATGGCTTTAACTTATTACATCCGCAGTTGGGATCCTCGTTCGACATATCCGACGAATCCGCAGGAAGGCGACATCTGCTACACGATAACGCTCGACCAGACATGGGCACCCGTCGGCGGTGTGAAGAAGGACAACATCGTGAAGGAAGAGATCTACTGCAATTATTTTACTTTGTCTCTCTTACATGTAAATGCAATAACAAAGCATACTGCGATACAGATAAGACATGCAACTTTTCCTGCTGGAGTTGGAGCTCCGAGAAC
>JAFOED010000123.1 GCA_017380355.1 Ruminococcus sp.
ACTATCGGAGATATTATTGTAAACAAAGGCGAAGCTGTTATATTTGTAAAATCCGATATTGCTGATTTTATCACTGAACAGATTGATAAAATTGGTAGGGTAGGAGTAAAAATCACTTTGTACGATGGTGAAGATTTTTTTCACGAATATAGCTTCGATGAACTTTGCTTTACAGTTTCATCACTTCGACTTGATGCTTTTGTTGCAAATGTATGTAAGCTCTCACGAGAGAAAGCTCAAGCGCTTATAAATAATGATTTTGTTTGTGTAAATCACAGGGTAGAAAATAGCAATTGTAAAAATCTAGCAGTTAATGATGTTGTTACAATTAGAAAATATGGTAAATATGTTTTTGCTGAAGAATGTGGCTTTTCAAAGAAAGGTAAAATCAGGATTTCAGTAAAACACTTTAGATAGGAGTGCAAATTATGCTTACAATCGAAGAAATTAAGGATATTGCCTTTAGAAGAGCTGGTATGAATGGTTACCGCGCTGATGACGTTGATGAGTTTATCGATGACGTTATCGATACTATTGAGAAAATGAAAGCTGAGAAAGCTGATTTACTCAGAAAGATGGATATCCTCGCTACAAAAATCGAGCAGTACAGAAATGATGAAGAAACTGTCAGAAACGCTTTACTTGCTTCACAGAAGATGGCTGATAAGGCTCAGAAGGAAGCTAAAGATAAGGCTGCTTACATAATCAAAGCTGCTGAGAAGAAGTCAAGAATGATTCTTACAGAAGCTGAAATGGCTACAGAGCATGAGAAAGATAAGTATGAGGCAGTTTTAGTTGAAACTGCTAAGCTCAGAAAAGAGATGATTTCTCTTTATAAAAAGCACCTTGCACTTTTAGACGAGTTCCCAACAGAGGAAGTTGCTCAGGAGAGAAGAGAAGTTCTTGATGAGAAGTATCCTTTTGAACCTGTAGAAGATATCATCAACTCTGACGACATAGATGTTGAAGAGGAGATGGTTCAGGCTGAAGTTGCTCCTGTTAAAGAGGAAGTTAAGGAGCACAAAAGTGATAAATTTGACCAGCTTAAGTTTGGCGACAACTACGACGTAGAATAATTTTTTTTGGAGTGTATAAAAATGTCACAGGATTACAATTGCACGCTTAATCTGCCAAAAACAGATTTTCCTATGCGTGCTGGTTTGCCACAGTCAGAGCCTGTTACTCTTGAAAAGTGGCTTTCTAACAGTGTTTACGAGAAGTTAATGGAGAAAAACGATGGTAAGCCATTATATGTTTTACACGATGGCCCTCCATACGCTAATGGTAATATTCATCTCGGTACAGCGCTTAATAAAGTTTTAAAAGACTTTATCGTAAGATATAAGAATATGGCTGGTTTTAAAGCACCTTTTGTTCCGGGTTGGGATACTCATGGTCTTCCAACTGAGCTTAAAGCTCGTGCTAAAGCTGGTGTAGGTAACTCAACAACTATCTCTGACGTTGAACTCAGAAAAATTTGTAGAGAGTTTGCTTTATCTTATCTTGATGATCAGAGAAACCAGTTTAAGAGACTCGGCTGTATCGGTGAGTGGGATAATCCATACATCACATTAAAGCATGAGTTTGAAGCTAAACAGATTGAAGTTTTTGCAGAGATGGCTTGCAAGGGCTACATCTATAAAGGTTTAAAGCCTGTTTATTGGTGTCCTGAATGCAGAACTGCTCTCGCTGAAGCTGAAATTGAGTATGCTGAGGATCCATGTCACTCAATTTACGTTAAGTTCAATGTAACTGATGATTTAGGTAAACTTTCTGCTCTTGGCGTTGATCCTGCTAAGTGCTATTTCGTTATCTGGACAACTACAACATGGACTTTACCTGCTAACGTTGCTATCTGCGTTGGTCCTGATTTTGAGTATTCTGTAATCAAGGCTAACGATGAATATTACGTAATGGCTACTGAGCTTTATAAGAGTGCTTTTGAAGCTGCTCAGATTGAAGACTACGAGGTTGTTGCTACAATTAAGGGCAGTGAGCTTGAGTATATCAAGACTGCTCATCCATTCTTAGACAGAACTTCACTTGTTATCGTAGGTGACCACGTTACACTTGAGAGTGGTACAGGTTGTGTACATACTGCTCCTGGTCATGGTGTAGAGGACTTTGAGGTATGCAAAAACTACAAAGAGCTTCCTATCGTTGTTCCTGTTGACGCTAATGGTAACTTGACTGAAGAGGCTGGTCAGTTTGCTGGTCTTTCTACTGAAGAAGCAAACAAACCTATCGCTATGCACTTACAGGAAACTGGCGCATTATTTGCACTTGCTAAGATTATCCACCAGTATCCACATTGCTGGAGATGTAAGAAACCTGTTATTTTCAGAGCTACAGACCAGTGGTTCTGTTCAGTTGATGATTTTAAAGATGACGCTTGTAAAGCTATTGAAACTGTACAGTGGATTCCAAAATGGGGTCAGGACAGAATTACATCAATGGTAAGAGAGCGTAAGGATTGGTGTATTTCACGTCAGCGTAAATGGGGTGTGCCAATTCCGATCTTCTTCTGTAAAGAATGCGGCGAGCCTCATATCGACAAAGAAGCTATGCAGGCTGTTGCTGATATCTTCAGAGTTAAGGGTTCTGACTCTTGGTATGAACTTGACGCTGCTGCTTTCTTACCTGAGGGTACAGTTTGTAAGAAGTGCGGTTGTGCTGAATTTGATAAAGAAAAAGACATTATGGACGTGTGGTTTGACAGTGGTTCATCACACGCTGCAGTATTACAGAACAGAGATTACCTCACATGGCCTGCTGATCTTTATCTTGAAGGTGCTGACCAGTATAGAGGTTGGTTCCAGTCATCACTTCTCACTTCCGTTGCAACAACAGGTCAGGCGCCTTATAAGGCTGTATTAACTCATGGTTGGGTTGTTGACGGCGAAGGAAGAAAGATGAGTAAATCTCTCGGTAACGGTATTGATCCGCAGGAGATCGTAGATCAGTATGGTGCTGATGTATTAAGACTCTGGGTTGCTTCTTCTGACTATCATGTTGATATCAGAATTTCTAAGGATATCTTAAAGCAGCTTTCTGAAGCTTACAGAAAGATCAGAAACACTGCTCGCTATATCTTAGGTAACTTAAGCGACTTTAACCCTGACACTGATTGTGTTGAGCTTTCTGAGCTCCTCGAAATTGATAAATGGGCTTTAAATAAGCTTAACGAGCTTATGGATAAGGTTTATGCTGGTTACGATTCATTTGAATTCCACCAGGTTTACCACGCTATTCACAACTTCTGTGTTGTTGATATGTCTAACTTCTATCTTGATGTATTAAAGGATAGACTTTATACAGAAAAGGCTGATTCTAAGGAGCGCAGAGCTGCACAAACAGCTATGTACATCCTTCTTGATTCACTCACAAGAATGCTTGCACCAATTCTCGCTTATACATCAGACGAAATCTGGAAGTATATGCCACACAGCAACGATTGTGACGTTGAGAACATCCTGTTTAACTCTATGCCTGAGAAGGTTAAGATTGACTGTGATGCTGAATTTACAGCAAAGTGGGATAGAATCCACGATTTAAGAGATACTGTTAAGAAGAGTCTCGAAACTGTTATTAAGGATAAGACAATTCGTACTTCACTTGAAGCTGCAGTTGTACTCAAAGCTAGTGGAGAAGAGTATGCTTTCCTTAAGAGCATTGAAAATGAACTCGCTACTGTATTTATCGTATCTTCAGTTAGCGTTGTTGAAGCTGACGTTACTGAACTTGAGGTTGTTGTATCTAAAGCTAACGGTGAGAAATGTGAACGTTGTTGGGCGTTCTCAGAAACTGTTGGTTCTGATGCTAATCATCCAACACTTTGTAAGCGTTGCGCTGATATTTTAAATGGTTAATGTTTATACGGTGTATCACTCGATACACCGTATAATTTTAGGGGCTTATTATGATATTTTTATATTTAGCGATAGCGGCTGTTGTTGTCGTTATCGACCAGGTGATTAAATATTTTGTTGACCTTAACTTGAAGCCAATAGGCTCTACTGTAGCAATACCTCACATCCTTGACCTTGTATATGTTGAAAACAGAGGTGTTGCTTTCGGTATGTTCAAAGATATGCGATGGATTTTCGTTGTATTAACAGGTGTTGTTATCGTTGTTTTTACCGTTATGCTTATTAAAAATGCAGGTAAGAGCAAACTGTTTTCACTTGCAGCTGCGTTAATTGTCGGCGGTGGCATCGGCAACCTTATTGACAGAATATTCTTAGGCTATGTTATTGATTATCTTCAGCTTTCATTTTTCTCACCTGTGTGCAACTTTGCTGATTATTGCATAACAGCAGGTACCGTACTACTTATTATCTATCTGCTGTTCTTCTCAGATATTAAAGATGATAAGAAGATTAAAACTGAGGAATCAAAATGATGGAGTTAACTTTTGTGGTTTCACCTGATAAAGTCGGGGAGAGGTTAGACGCGTTTTTGTCTAACGAAATAGAAAACTCATCACGTTCTGCAATTAGTAAAAGCATCGAGAAAGGGCTTGTTACTGTAAACGGCAAGTCTGTATCTAAGAGCTATAAAGTATGCGCTGGAGATGCAATATGCGTTACTGTAGAAGAACCTAAAGAGCTCGATGTTATTCCTCAGGATATTAAGCTTGATATCGTGTATGAGGATGATGATTTACTTGTTGTAAATAAACCAAAAGGTATGGTTGTTCATCCGGCTGCTGGTAATTATACAGATACACTAGTCAACGCTTTGTTATTTCACTGCAAAGATTCTTTGTCAGGTATTAACGGAGTTTTAAGACCAGGCATTATCCATCGTATAGATAAGAATACAAGTGGATTATTGATTGTTGCTAAAAACGATGTGTCGCACAGATTTTTAGCTGAGCAGATAAAAGAGCACTCGTTTACTCGTGAATATCTTACTATCGTTTATGGTAATATCAAGGATGAATGCGGTACTGTTGATGCACCGATAGGAAGACATCCTGTCGACAGAAAGAAGATGTGTGTCACACAAAAAAACAGCAAGCACGCAGTAACTCATTATGAAGTTTTAGAGCGTTTAAATGGCTATACGATGTTAAGATGTAAACTCGAAACAGGACGTACTCATCAGATTCGTGTTCATATGGCTTATATCGGACACCCTGTTGCGGGTGATGATGTCTATGGCCCGAAAAAGGTAATAAAATCACTTGAAGGACAATGCTTGCACGCCCATAAAATCGGCTTCATACATCCGATAAGTAAGGAATATATGGAGTTTTCTTCGGAGATTCCAGACACTTTTTCTGATTTTCTACATAAGTTACAAAAAATGAGTTAAAAATTTGTTACATTATCAAAAAAGTTCTTGCATTTATTATTCTAATATGATACAATACTAGAGCATTTGGAAACCGTCAGTCAGTTGATGGGGTTCGAATTACGGCAAAATGCCACAATTTGAAGCGGATAGTCCTCTGCCATCGTGCATGAATATCTGAAAAAACTAGGAGGATTACAATGGACGCATTAAAAACAATCGCTCAGGGCTCAATCAAAGAGTCTGCACCTGAATTTTCTGTATGTGATACTGTTAAAGTATCTGTTAACATCCGTGAGGGTGAGAGAGAAAGAATTCAGATGTTCGAAGGAACAGTTATCGCTAAGAAGGGTTCTGGTGTTGCTGAAACATTTACAGTAAGACGTGTATCTTACGGTGTTGGTGTTGAGAGAGTATTCCCACTTCACTCACCAAACGTTGTTGACGTAAAGGTTATCAGACACGGTAAAGTTCGCAGAAGCAAGCTCTACTATCTCCGTGATAGAGTTGGTAAGGCTGCTAAAGTTAAAGAAGAAATCCGTAAATAAAGTTTTAAAAAGGGACTTTATGTCCCTTTTTTGCTATCTAAATATTTTTAGGATGTGTCAATATTGAAAATTGATGACGAATTATATAATAATATTTTCAACGATGACGATGAAGATGTTAAAGTGAAAAAGGTTGATACTGAAGATAAGCCTTCTGTTGATTCAGAAATTATTTCTGACGATAAGTCTAATGTTGAGAAGATTAAGCTTAACACTAATGTTGCATCTGCTAATGTGTATGATTGGGTAAATTCCATTATTGTAGCAGTAGTAGCTGTTGTGATTTTGTTGACTTTCTGTTTCAGACTCATTGATGTAGACGGTCAGTCTATGGAGCCAACTCTCATCAACACCGATAAAGTTATTGTTACAGAACTTTTCTATACACCTGAATGTGGCGATATTATTGTTATCAGCCACGGCGAAGAGTATGATAAACCTCTTGTTAAGCGTATTATTGCAACAGAAGGACAGACTCTCCGAATTGACCACGAGAAGAATCAGGTTTTTGTTGACGGACAGCTTATCGACGAGCCATATATTCAGGGCGAAACCATAAAGGGTGATATGGAAGTACCTGAGGTTATTCCTGAAGGTAAAGTCTTTGTAATGGGTGATAATCGTTCGATTTCACTCGATAGTAGATATCACGGTGTAGGACTTATCGATGTAGATACTATTATCGGTAAGGCTCAGTTTGTTATTATTCCACACACATATAAGGAAGGTAGCATTAAACCTACATTTGATATAACAAAAATCAGATATATTTATTAAATAATATTGTATTAAACCTGCTTCTGTTTTATAATAGAAGCAGGTTTTTGTTTGAGGTGATAATATGAGCGAAATGCAGAATATTCAATGGTTTCCTGGTCATATGACCAAAACTAAAAGACAGATTGAAAAAAACTTAAAACTTGTTGACGCTGTTGCTGAGATTATTGATGCACGAATTCCTATTAGCAGCAGAAATCCTGATATCGCACAGCTAGTGACTAACAAACCGAGAATTATTTTATTAAACAAGTGTGATATGGCTGATGAAAAAGCTACAAAGCGTTGGATTGAGCATTTTAAGAGTCAGGGTATCATCGCTATAGCTATAGACTGCAAGTCCAACAAAGGCATTAACGCCTTTGTTCCTGCACTAAAAAACGCTCTTCAAAAGAAGATTGATGCATATAAGGCTAAAGGTATGCTTAATCCTAGTATGAGAGTTATGATTGTTGGTATTCCTAACGTCGGCAAGTCTACTTTTATCAATAGAATTTTTAAGCAGAATAAAGCTAAAACTGCCGATAAACCTGGTGTAACAAGAGGTAATCAGTGGTTTACTATATCAAAAGGCTTTGAGATGCTTGACACTCCAGGTGTTTTGTGGCCGAAATTTGACGATCAGTTAACAGGCGAAAGACTTGCTTTTACAGGCGCAATTAAAGACCAGATTATCGATACTGAGCTTTTAGCAGTCAGATTACTCGATTTACTTAAGGAGCTCAAGACTCCTGATTTTATTGAACGATTCAAGCTTGATGAAAACGAACTTGAGAATATTGACAGCTACGATTTACTTCAGATTATCGCTAAAAAACGCGGCATGGTAGTTAGAGGCGGAGAAGCTGACACAGAGCGAGCTTCTATTATGCTTTTAGATGAATTCAGAGCTGCTAAACTTGGCAGAATCACTTTAGAATTCCCTGGTTGAGGTTGTTATGGGTAAAGAAATTGTACAGATAGATTGGTTGAAATACGAAAATGAATTGAAAGAAGAAGGGTATAAATACATCTGCGGCGTTGACGAAGCTGGTAGGGGACCACTCGCTGGACCTGTGTGCGCAGCTGCGGTTATTCTGCCTGAAAATACAATAATAGAAGGTGTTAATGACTCGAAAAAACTCAGCGAAAAAAAGCGCGAGGAATTGTTTGATGTTGTTATCGATACTGCACTTGCTTATTGCATTGCTTTTGGTTCAGTAGAAGAGATTGAAGAGCATAATATTCTAGCTACCACTATGAATACTATGAAGAGAGCTGTAGAGGGTTTAAGTGTGAAAGCTGATTACGCTATTATTGATGGTAATAAACTTCCAAATTTAGAAATACCATCAAAATACATAATCAAAGGTGACGCTAACTCAATGTCAATTGCTGTGGCGTCTATTTTAGCGAAAGTCAGTCGAGACAGACTTATGCTCGAATATGCTAAGGAATATCCACAGTATTGTTTCGAAAAACATAAGGGCTACGGCACTAAATTACATACAGAAATGATACTGAAATACGGTCCGTCAAAAATTCATAGAATGAGTTTTTTGAAAAAGCTTATTAATAAATAATATGGCACTGACTAAAAAGAAAATTATCGGAAACAGCGGTGAAAAAATTGCTGTTAAATTTCTAAAAAAGAATAAATACCGCATTTTAAAAACTAATTATACCTGTAGATATGGTGAAATTGATGTTATCTGTACTGATAAAAAGTATATTATTTTTGTTGAAGTAAAAACCCGAAAGAAAGATACTTTAGTTAGCGGTGTTTACGCTGTAAATAAGAAAAAGCAATTTAATATTTTTAAGTCAGCACATACATATATCTTAGAAAACAACGTAGAAAAGCAACCTCGTTTTGATATTATTGAAGTGGAGTATAACTCTGTTGATAATTCATACAAAGTGTGCGAACACTACGTTAACGCTTTTATACAAGGTGGAGATTATGCGATATTTTGACCTTCATTGTGACACTTTATACAAAGCAACAGTCGAGCGTTCATCGCTTAATGACGATAAAAATCATGTGAGTATAGATAAAGCGAAAGACTTCTGTGAATGGCATCAGATGTTCGCTATCTGGATACCTGATACGTTGAGAAAACAAAGTGCATTAAACTTGTTTTGTGACGCAGTAAAAGTATTTGATAAACAAAAGGTTTTTGATGATAAAATCAAAATGCATCTTTCAGTAGAAAACGCTTCAATGTTATGCGGTGATATCGATAATATCGAGCTTTTAATTGATAACAATGTCAGATACGTTACTCTTACTTGGAACGCTGAAAACGAACTCGGCGGAGGATCACAGGCACAGGGGATAGGACTTACTGATTTTGGCAAGGAAGTTGTACGAAAACTTGAAGAAAACAACATCGCAGTTGATTTATCCCACGCTAGTGACAAGTTGTTTTTTGATGTTGTCAATATAGCCGAAAAGCCTGTTATAGCTACACACTCAAACTCGCGTGCTGTAGCCGATGTGAAGCGTAATCTTACTGACGAACAGTTTAAAATCATTCGTGATATGCGTGGAGTAGTTGGACTCAATTTTTATAAAGGCTTTCTCAATAACGATGAGAATAAAGCGAACATTGAAGATTTGCTAAGACACGCCGACCACTTTTTGAACCTAGGTGGAGAAGATGTTCTATGTATAGGCGCTGACTTTGATGGTGCAGATATGCCTGAAGATATAAAAGGTATGGAGTCGATTTCGAGCATTTATCAGCGTTTTTGTAAAGAATTTAGTGTTAAAATAGCTAAAAAGATATTCTATGATAACGCAAATTTCTATTTTACAAACTTTGACAATAATTGAAATACGTTGTATAATAAGATGTTGAATTATAGAAAGGGTGACCTATATGCTATATAACAGCACACAAAACAACGAAAAAGTCGTTTCTTCTGCTCAGGCGATAGCTCAGGGTATTTCTGAAGAAGGCGGTTTATTCGTACCACAGAGCTTTCCGCAGTTTTCAAAAGATGACATAAAAAATATGTTATCAATGACTTATCAGGAAAGAGCTCAAGCTGTTTTTAAATGCTATCTTACAGATTTCACAGATGATGAAATCGCAGATTGTGTAAACAAAGCTTATACTAAAGAAAAATTTGAATCTGAGAATCCTGCTCCTATAAAGACAGTTGAGTACAAGGGTAATGAACTTAACATTCTTGAATTATGGCATGGTCCAACTTGCGCTTTTAAAGATATGGCGCTTCAGATTTTACCACACCTTCTTACTAAGTCTCTGAAAAAGACTGCTGACGGTACAAAAGCAGTAATCCTCGTTGCTACATCGGGTGACACAGGTAAAGCAGCACTTGAGGGTTTTAAGGATGTAGAAAACACCGAGATTATTGTTTTCTATCCAGAGAACGGTGTAAGTGCTATGCAGAAGCATCAGATGAACACTCAGCAGGGCGATAACGTTTTCGTATGTGCTATTAAGGGTAACTTTGATGATGCACAGACAGGTGTTAAAACAATTTTCACTGATCCTTCTAATTCTGAAGTACTTCATAGAAACGGTATGATGTTCTCTAGCGCGAACTCTATCAACTGGGGTCGTCTCTTACCACAGATTGTTTACTATGTTCACGCTTACTG
>JAFOED010000124.1 GCA_017380355.1 Ruminococcus sp.
ACGCAGTTTAAAGTTAGATATTTTTTGTTTAGACAAAATGAAAAGACCTCGTAAGGCTGACGCCTACGAGGTCCTTTTTATGAAGTATAAGCAGAAAATAGCAACTTTTAACCTGTTAAATCGCTGCATTGCACCGCCCAAGAGCCTGTCTTTTTGTTTTATCTCTTATTAAGTAGTTTCACAACTCGCGAGCGGTTATACCTTTGCATAATAACAAACATCATATCGAAGAACGCTGACAAAATTGATGTAATAACAAACACCGCCCATGCACCAAATGGGATTGCCGCAAAAATCGGCAGAAAACTCAGCACAACAATAACCTCGTGCACCAGCTCTGCCTGACACATCGCCTGTGCGATTTCATCCCACGTATGTATCTTATTGTCAAACAGACTCATGTCATACGTCGGCATAAAGCCTTTCCACTTTTTGACTTTCAACCTATTGTAGATATGAAACTCTTTTTTACGCACTCTAAACCAAAAAGAGTTGTAATCAGCGTGATTATGCATTATCAGATTCAGCACAAAACCGACCACAAGACGCATTATAAAATGATATGCTATCGTACCAAAAGTGATAGCAAAAGTCAGAGCAACTTCCCACTCTTTATAGTAGTATAACACCGAGCACAAAACAGTAAGCAAAAAGCTCACTATAGCTACTGCTTTTATTTTCTTCGCCATTGTAACACCTAATTCTAATTTTTCTTATAAAACACAAGCGTCATTTTATCATTAATCACAATCGTTTTACCTGTAGTTTTGTAACCCATTTTTTCGTACAGATAACAATTGCCTTTTTCCTGTAGTATTGTTTCGAGCTCCCAGTTTTCACTTCCGTGCAGATTTTCTGCTAACTCCATCGCTTTCTGCGCATAACCTTTTCCTCGGTGCTCTTTTATGATAAAAATAGGGGAGATGCGTTTTGGCTCGTCGTTATTATAATCAACAACTCTAATTGCACCTACTTTCACACCATCTGATACGATATAGTAGTAATACGTAAAATTCTGATTAAGTCTCATAATGATTTTATCGAGCGGCTCAGTCGCAGGGCTTGTATCTGTGTCCTGATATTTTTCATATAAGTCACAAAAAGCTTTGGTCTGCATTTTCCATAACTTTTCAGCTTCTGAAATATCTATTCTGATCAATTCTATACCCATAACTATACCTCCGCTTTACAGCCACTGTATAAACGCTGTTTTATCGTCGCAGTTGTAACCTGCATTTCTGTAGAAATCAAGCGTGCTGTCGCTTTTCGATCCTGTCAGCAACATCATCTTATAACAATTACGTTCTCTTGCTAAATTCTCTGCGAATTTCAGGCATGCACTAGCGTATCCTTTTCCTCTGTAGTCAGAATGTGTAACCACATTTTCGATAAACGCATATGGTCGAACGCTCCTTGTTAAATTCGGGATAATCACACAAACACAAGATGAAATGATCTTTCCGTTCTTCTCACACACAATAATATGATGATTGCTATCATCACAAATCGACAACCAAGTGTCCTGCAAGTGCTTATTATTTTCAGGAACACCTAGCTCGTGTAGATGGGTGTAAAGTTCGAGCAGTTCATTTAATTCATCGGATCTGATTTCTCTTACTGTCATTACTTTTTCTCCAGATTCTCATTTATATATTCAATATATGGTTTTCTATTGTACACGCTGTCGAGGTTGTCCTTATACCATAAAAACTCCTCGTTGAGACCTTGTTCAAGTGGCAAAGTTTCACTCATCAACTCACTCATTTTCGACACATCAAGAACGTATTCGTAATCATAAAAGCAAAAGTAATCTCTCTGTGGCACGCTTTTTTCGACGTTCACAAAGCGCACTTCTTTCCCAGCAACTTTATAGCACAGCTCTACCCATTCTTTTACTGTAACTATATCTTTATTACCTACGTTAAAAATTCGGTTTTGCGGATGCTTTTCTACGAGTATTTCTACAAAATGGCAGAGGTCAGCTACATTAAAAAATTGGAGCTTCATTTCTCCATTCTGCGGGAGATAAAAAGTTCTATCGTTCATAGCACAATCAAATGGGAATGCCTCACGATACAAGTTTTCATACACTCCGTAAAAATACGGCGGTCTTAATATGTACGCGTTTTCAACATTCTCTAAAAGGCACTGCTCGGCTTCTAGCTTATTTGTGCCGTAATCACCCCACACGCTGTTGAAACCGCAAGTCTGTTCTTCTGAAAAAGGCTGAGTATTAGTCTCAGGGTACACAGCACTAGAACTTATTAAAATATAATCATCAAAGGTGACACCCGAATCAAGAAGCGCTTTTACGTGCTCCTGCGTATATGCCGTAACATCTAAAATCAAATCGAAGTGCTTGTTTCTTAGAATATCTTTGATCTCTGTTCTGTCGCTCTTTATGAGAGTCACGCCTTTTACCTGTTCACGACTTCCGCGATTTAAAACAGAAACAGCGTTACCTTTCTCTACAAAATACTGAGCAGCAAACTTACTCACAAAAGTCGTACCGCCTGTAACTAAGATTTTCATAATCTTCTCCTTAGAATTGCTATCTCGATTTTACCACAAATTTTACTCTATAACAACAAAAATCCCCGAACGAAAAGTTCGGGGAAATTGATAGACAATATGAAATTATCTCTTTGAGAACTGTGGTGCTCTTCTAGCTGCTTTGAGACCGTATTTCTTACGCTCTTTCATACGTGGGTCACGTGTGAGGAAGCCAGCCTTCTTAAGTGTAGCTCTGAGTGCATCAGAATCGTACTGAAGAAGTGCTCTTGAAATACCGTGACGGATAGCGCCAGCCTGACCTGTAACACCGCCGCCTGCTACTCTACATACAACGTCAAACTTCTCGCCTGTCTCTGTGAGAGTGAGAGGCTGTCTAACGATGAGCTTTAATGTCTCAAGACCGAAATACTCGTCGATATCTCTGTCGTTGATTGTGATTTTACCAGTACCCTGGTAGAGTCTTACTCTAGCAACAGAAGACTTTCTTCTGCCTGTACCGTAAAAATATGGTGCCTTATCGTACATTTAAACTGCCTCCTTTCTTACATTTCGAACATCTCAGGCTTCTGAGCCTCGTGGATGTGCTCTGAACCTGCGAAAAGTCTTAATCTGAGCATAGCTGCTCTGCCGATTGTGTTTGATGGAATCATACCCTTAACTGCGAGCTCCATAGCCTTTTCAGGACGTGTAGCCATAAGTGTTGAGTAAACTGTTTCCTTCATGTGGCCGACATAACCTGTATGACGGTACCACTTTTTCTGCTCGAGTTTCTTACCTGTAAGAACAGCGTCTTTGCAGTTGATGATGATAACGTGGTCGCCGCAATCAACGTGTGGTGTGAATGTTACCTTGTGCTTACCTCTTAAGAGTACAGCAGCCTGAGCAGCTACTTTACCGAGTGGCTTGCCAGCAGCATCAATGATGTACCACTTGCGCTCAACCTCGCTTGCTTTAGCCATAAAAGTTGACATAGCGATTTCCTCCATAGTTAATTTTTCTTTTTTGTGCTAACAGATAATAACACTATTAAAATATAAAGTCAACACTTTTTTATAACTTTTTTAATTTACAATATAACTTGCTCGCAAATGCTCCGTTTTTCTCGCGTTTCCTCGTGTTTTCTAATTTGCTATTTTTAAAATTTTCAAGATAAAAAACGTGAAAAATATAGAATTTATCTTATTTTTAATACTAAAACAAAAGAAAACCGCGTTCAGAGTTTACCATCTATTCACAGATTATTAACGCAGTTTTACAAAATTCTTCATATTCGCGTGTTATGATGAGTACAGTAAATTAAGGAGGTGATAACATGAACCCTGAAAAGAAGCCGTCTGTACTCGTATGCGTAACAGGTCAGTATGACTGCGACAGGCTGATAAACGCAGGTTTTGAAATAGCTGTAGAAAAAGGTTATAACCTGCACGTACTGTGTGTACACGAACCTGTCAGCAACTGCTCGTTTTTGAGTGACGAATTCGAATACCTGTACCAGACTTCAAAAAGCCTGTGTGCTGAGATGACGATAGCGTTTCACCCTGACGCACCACAAACCACAGCCGACTTCGCTAAGAAGATTAACGCAAAGCAAATTATCACGGGTATGCCGGATGACAGACCGCACGGTTTTGTCGACAGTATACACGAGCTTTTGCCGAAATCACACATAACTATTGTAACAAAAGAAGGCGAGCACCTGTACTACAGCGAAAACTGTTACGCAAAAGTGCCTGCCTGAAAGCAAAATTAAATCAACTTAACAAACATTATCCCTATAATAATAGTCAATACTACGGGCTGTGTGGAGTCACACAGTCCGTTTTTATTTTTTGAGTAAATTTTCACAGAAATATCTTTATTCTCTTTAATGTTTGTGTTATACTGTTTTTACAAACTTTAAAGAGGTGTATATATATGTATAGAGTAGGTATTGATTTAGGTGGCACAAACATCGTAGCAGGCGTTGTAAACGACCAGTACGAGATCATCGCACGCGCAGAGTGTAAAACCGCTATTCCACGTCCTGAGTCCGACGTATGCGACTCTATGGCTGCTATAGTTAAAGAAGCTGTCAAAAAAGCTAAGCTCAAAATGGACGACATCGATTACATCGGTATCGGTGTACCAGGTGCTGTAAACCCTGACACAGGTATTGTAGAAACTTGTCCTAACCTGCTTTTCAAAAACTGGGATGTCAGAAAAATGATGAACGACAGAACAGGCAAATATATCAAGATTGAAAACGACGCTAACGCTGCAGCTTTAGGCGAATTCCTCGCAGGTTCTGCAAAGGGTTGCAGAAACGCTGTTGCTATCACTTTAGGCACAGGTGTCGGCGGCGGTATCGTTATCGACGGCAAAATCTACTCAGGCTCTAACTTTGCAGGTGCAGAGCTCGGTCACATGGTAATTGTTAAAGATGGTAAAGAGTGCGGTTGTGGCAGAAAAGGTTGTTGGGAAGCATACGCTTCAGCTACAGCTCTCATCAATATGACAAAAGACGCTATCCGCAACGAAAAGCCTGAATTCTCATATATGCTCAACCTTTGCGAAGGTGACATCAACAACGTATCAGGTAAAACAGCATTCGATGCTCAGATCGCTGGCGATCCAACAGGTATCGCAGTTGTAAACGAGTACATCGGCTATCTCGCTTGTGGTATCACAAACGTAATCAACATCTTCCAGCCTGACGTTTTATGTATCGGTGGCGGCGTAAGCAAACAGGGCGACAATCTCTTAAATCCTGTACGCGCTATCGTTGAGGCTGAAAGAATCACAAAGCACAACGAGAAGCAGACATATATCTGTGCCGCAACTTTAGGCAATGACGCTGGTATCATCGGCGCCGCAATGCTTTAATAAGCGCAGCACTACGAGGCGTGACAAATAAGCGCCTAGATATAAATTTTTATCTTCAAACAGTATGATTTCGCCCTCCCTTTTCAGGGAGGGCTTCTTGTAAATAAAACTTTTTTTAAAAAGAATTAATTAAATACTTGACAAATGGGAAAAGTTATAATATAATCGTTTTTGCTAATTTGTTTAGTTCGCATGGCGGAATAGCTCAGTTGGCTAGAGCATTCGGTTCATACCCGAAGTGTCGTAGGTTCAAGTCCTATTTCCGCTACCAAATGGCCCGGTGGTCAAGCGGTTAAGACACCGCCCTTTCACGGCGGTAACACGGGTTCGATTCCCGTCCGGGTCACCACTACGACCCCTGCAAAAGCAGGGGTCGCTTATTTAACCGCCGGTGTGGTGGAATAGGCAGACACAAGGGACTTAAAATCCCTCGGTCATTGCGACCGTACCGGTTCAAGTCCGGTCACCGGCACCAGAAAAGACCCCACATTTGTCGTAGACAAATGTGGGGTCTTTTCAACTAAGTGTGCCTTGTGGCACGCTTCACACACATTCGGTGCGTGAAGTGATGTTACACATCGTGAAGTGCCTACGGGCGTGAGTGGCACACTTAACT
>JAFOED010000125.1 GCA_017380355.1 Ruminococcus sp.
TCCGCCGTCGAAAGTCTGAGGTTTCCCGGGGAAGGTTCGTCCGCCCGGGGTAAGTCGGGACCTAAGCGGAGGCCGAAAGGCGTACGTGATGGACAACAGGTTGATATTCCTGTACTACCGAGAGAGGTAATGACGCAGTGACACGGAAAGATAGAAGAAGCGCGCGGATGGAGATGCGCGTCCAAGCAGTGAGGCTGGCTTGTATGAAATTATGTCTGCACCATTTATCTTTGTCAGTTATGCTCACGCCGACAGTCGCGCTGTGCTTCCGATAATCGACTATATGAAAAAGTGCGGTATCAATTTATGGTATGACAGCGGTATCGAAGCGGGTAGCGAGTGGCCAGAGTTTATTGCTGAAAAGGTAGTAAACTGCTCGAAGTTTCTGTCATTTATCAGCAACGCGTACCTGAATTCTCAGAACTGTAAACGAGAGCTCAACTACGCAGTATCAAAAAGAAAAGAGCTTCTCTCTGTTTTTATTGAGGATGTAAAATTAACTCCTGGTGTTGAGATGCAGCTCGGTACATATCAATCGATTTTTATGAAACGCTTTCCATCATACGAGCGTTTTTTAGCTAGTCTGTGCAACGAGAGCTTCTTTACAGAGTGCAAAGCAGCAGTAGCAAGTCACCCGATGTCCACTAACACACCGTCTGTTCAGCCTGCTACTCCTGTTGTTACCGTTTCGGACAAAAAACCTCAGAATATTGTGACTATTGGTCAGGACAAACCTCAGCAATCTCCTTATCAGGCTCCTGTAGTTGTGACACAGAAAAAGCCACCTCGTGCACAAAGAAAAGTGACTACACCTCAACCGCAGGGAGCTCCTGTAAACTTAGGTGAAAACGACATCGTCCGTCTTCTGACTTTCTCCTCTGACGGTACTTCGTGTGGTATGAAACGTTACTCACAGATTTTCCTTGATCAGGAATTTAGTTACATCGGTATCAGCGTTATGCTGAAAACTATATGTAACAGTCGTTCAGTAACACTTAAGTGGCAGGTGTTCTCACAGTCCAATCGCCCGTATACTGGTATTAATCAGGTTGCGCTGACACTAAAACCTGGACAGAACGTGATTTTCCAGCAGTGGGGCACTCCACCTTCAGGCAGATGGCCTGTCGGCAAGTACTACATCAATGCGAGTATCAACAACGGGCCTATAAAACAAACGGCTTTTGAAGTTAAAAAAGGTAGCTATGATGTTTTACCTTTCCGTTTTGTTGATGTGCAGACTTTTGCGGCAACACAGCCGATTTTGCCATACAAAAACCGAGTCCACACAAACATATTCTCATCGGACTCACTCGAAACTCTGTGCTTTTCCGTGACTTTCCC
Organism: Ruminococcus sp.; assembly: GCA_017380355.1. GTDB lineage: Bacteria > Bacillota > Clostridia > Oscillospirales > Acutalibacteraceae > Ruminococcoides. Next base: position 1,342 of record JAFOED010000125.1, read on the forward strand.
AAAAATCAGTTCACAGCTTTACACAACTGTTGATTACCTCATCACAGACTCTAAAGACCGAGTGGTACTTCACCTCTCACGACCTTTTTATCTGGAATCAGAAAAAGAGGAATTCTGGATTGGCGAACGCTACCCTGGACTTTCGCGCTGGCCGAAAGATAAGTACAGCTACTCGTTCTCTTTAGGTAAATCCCGCCTTATAAAAGGCTCGTTCGAAGTAGTATAAGTAATAACACAAAACGTCCGATAAGGGCGTTTTTTTGTGCGGTGAATATATCAGAAAATATCATTTTGGAATTTATTATACCCTCAAAAGACTTTTTTGCTTTAAAGTGTTGCATTGTTAAATTGTTTGTGCTATACTGTAGAACAGAAAATATTAGGAGATAATTTTATGACTGACAAATCTACTCTAAAAAAACGCTATCTCTACCTCGTGACAGGCGTATTTGCAATGCTTTTTTCAGGTGTGCTGTACGCGTGGTCAATTCTGAAAATTCCGTTTAAAGAGGTATACCAGTGGAGCGACTCTTCTCTAGCGCTTAACTTTACTCTTACGATGTGCTTTTTCTGTTTAGGTGCATTTTTCGGAAGTCTGCTGTGTAAAAAACTAAAAGTCAGACTAACTCTTATTATCGCAGGCGTTTTAGTCGGCGTGGGATTTGTACTGACGGGACTTATAAACTCTCAAATGCTTTATATGCTTTACCTTAGCTACGCAGTTTTAGCGGGTACAGGTATCGGTATTTCGTATAACGTTATAGTTTCTACCGTCTGTGCGTGGTTTCCTGACAAAAAAGGATTTTGTTCAGGCTGTCTGATGATGGGATTCGGCATCAGCACTCTGCTTTTAGGCAACCTCATCAGCATACTTTTTGAAAATGAAGCATTCGGCTTCAATAAGACATATATCCTGCTTGGTGTTGTCGTAGCTGTCGTTTTATTTATCGCTTCTCTTATTCTGAAAGCTCCCTGCGCTGACGTAGTTTTCCCTCCTGCAAAGGTCAGAAAAGCTACTAAAAAGGAAGCTTTTCAGGTACGCGATTATAAAACTTCAGAAATGCTCAGAAGCTTTACTTTCTGGAGAGCTTTCGTGTGTATGGCGTTTATCACCGCTGTCGGCAACACCGTAATCAGCTTTGCGCGTGACCTCGTAATTTCTGTTGATGCAGCTCCTGCGCTCGCTACTACATTAGTCGGTGTACTCGCTGTGTTTAACGGCATCGGTCGAGTGCTCACAGGCGCTGTATACGACATCTTAGGTCGCAAAACAACTATGATTTGTGCTAATATTCTGACAATTGTTGCGGCATTAATCACCCTTGTTTCGGTTATGACAGGCTCGCTTGCACTTTGTATTGTAGGCTTGTGTCTGACAGGTATTTCATACGGCTCATGTCCTACAGTTACCTCTGCATTCTCAGCATCATTCTACGGACAGAAGTACTTCTCGACTAACTACTCGATTATAAACTTCAATCTCATTGTCGCATCATTCATCGCGACTTTCGCGAATACTTTGCTCATCAACAGCGGAGCGTACATTTTACCTTTTGTTATGCTACTCATTCTTTCAGTAGCAGCACTAGCGCTGAATTTCTCGATAAAAAGACCATAAAGCAAAAACAAAAAGCGAGGTGGATTTCACCTCGCTTTTTTTTATATCTTTTACTTTAATTTTGTGTTTAAAACGCCGTTTGTTGCCGCTATGAAATCTTCAACAGTTTTCTCTCTCCACTGTGTTTCAGTAGGATAATAAAGCTCGTTGTAGTGTTCTTTTACTACCTCGGTAGTAATGCTATTTTTCGACGGGTACCAGTACTGCTGGTTTTCGTCAACTGTGTATTTAAGCGAGATAATAGAATCTACAAAACTATCACCGATTGTACCAAACTCGAAACAGGTCGAGAAGAGCTCTTTGTCAGATTCTTTACTGTCTTTAAGGCGGTAGAAATAGTCTGTTGTGTCGCCTGTTGTAGCATAAAACGACTCTGAATCGTGGGAGATAACATAGTCGTAAGAAAACGATTCTTTTGTCTGGGCTTCGGTCATTGTTTCGTATACTGAGTTAAAAATAACCATATTGTATCTCGGTCCGTAACCCGAGTGGATGTCAATATGGATGAGATTTTCGTACTCACCATCAAGGCAATCATTAAACACGCTCTTTAGGTATTTTGTCGAAATCTCGTCGCCTTTACCGCCGTAGTAAACGCCCTGAGGATACTCGTACTGACCTGTTAACAGTGCATCAGACACCTTATCAGCACCTTTAAAAATCGCTTCTTTCGCAAGTTTTATATAAAACCATGCTTCGTGCCACAGAGCATTTCTGATTTCACCCTCAGGCTGTAAAAAGCCTTTTACTTCAGGGTAATCTTTGTTCGAAGAATAGTCAAAATTCTCCCAGTCCAGAATGAAATTACGATTAAGGTCAACGTTGTTTTCGTTGTATCTGCGCTTATATTTCATGCCGTAAGGATTAACATTTGCGACAACGAGCACACCTGTTGTATCGCTGTTAAGCGTCGGGTAGATTTCCTCGAAGAAAACGTCGAGCATAACAGAACCGATATAGCCCTCCATACCGTGAACACCTGTTGTGAGGATAATAAGGTTTTTGTTTTCTTTGTTTGCAGGCAGATAGATGTTGTCGATATACAAATCATCATCTTCATCAACTGCGTATTCGCTTACCTGTACGTCTACTCCACTATCCTGAAGTTTCTTTACACGGTTCTTGATATTCTCGCGGACTTCGTCGTAAGTGTCACAAAAATACTCGCTGTACGAATATGAGTCCTCTACCTCAGGCTGTTTAGCTGCCATAAGAACAAAATGCGGACCAACAATAGTCAGCAATATAACCGCAATCAAAACAACCGCTACAGGAATAATAAACTTTTTTTGTTTAAAAAATTTCATAATCATGCTCCTTTATGTTATACAAATAGCAATCTCAAATTGATTATATCAAAAGCATAGTAAAAAGTAAATCAAAGAGTATAAATCTCCATTATTTTGTAGACAAAAGGAAAAATCCATAAACAAAAGCGGAGTGAAATCACTCCGCTTTATTTTCAATCAATACTAATTTTACTATTACACCATGGACATACTATATTTGTTTCACCATTTAATACCGAAACAGTTCTTCCACAATTAGAGCAACTTGAGTCTACAAAATCGTCTTCAAAGTTATAATCTTCAGATGATGTTACTGGAGGAACATATCCACATATTGCACATGAGGAAAATGAATGATTATTATTCTTACATATAGGACAGATATACCCCGAACCTGTACTATTCAACATAAAATCTTTTGAGCTCTTTTGTTCATCCGAATAATTTTCAGAAGCATCATTTGGAGATGCTTTTTTACTCCCATCGGATTTGGTGATATTACTCTTTTTGTTTTTTGATTTAACATCCTCGCAAAAATCCTTAGTTTTCGGAGATGCTTTTTTACTCCCATCGGGTTTGGTGATATTACTTTTTTTGTTTTTTGATTTAACATCCTCGCAAAAGTCCTTAGTTTTTGTGATTCTCATAGAGTGTACATCTTCTATAAGCTCACCGAAAGCATATATGAACCATGAAAAAATCAAAGCTGTAACAGGTCCTCCAATAGCAATAAAGATAAATAATACATCTTCCGAAAATGCCAAAACTAATCCTGTAATAATCGCTCCGATTGCCTCAACGATAAAGGTTCCGATTGCGAGATTCTTTATCTTTATACCAATATTTTCATATAAACTTTTAAACATAATCCAACCCCCTATTATCTTTATTATATACCCCTAATATCGAAAAGTAAATAATCAAAGTATAAATCTCCTTATCTTACAGATAATAGTATTGCGACTAAAATGTAGGCTCGAATACTATTATTCGGGACGTCGAGGACGCCGTCCCCTACAATTTATAGATAAGGAGATTTTGTTATATATGAAAGCAACTGGAATTGTGAGAAGAATTGACGACTTAGGTCGTGTTGTTATCCCAAAAGAAATCAGACGTACTTTACGCATCCGTGAGGGTGATCCACTCGAGATTTACACAGCGACTGACGGGGAAGTAATCTTTAAAAAATACTCGCCTGTCGGAGAGCTCTCTACGTTTGCATCACAGTATGCAGACGTATTATCACGCATCAGCTCGATGCCGACGCTCGTTTGTGACCGTGACCACGTTATCGCGGCAGCAGGAGTCTCAAAGCGTGAGTATTTAGAGCGCAGAGTAACATCCACGCTCGAGAGCTATATGGAAAACCGTCGTTCGTACAGCGCACACACAAACTCTGTCGACGAGATTCAACCTGTCGAGGGAGTCGAGCATGCGGCAGCTATCATCTACCCGATTATCGCATCGGGCGATGTGACGGGTGCGGTGGTTATGCTCAAAGGCGAAACGATAAAAGTACCGACAGAAACAGAGATAAAACTCGCTCAGTCAGCTGCGGCGTTCTTAGGAAAACAGATGGAAGAATAAACTCAGAGTCAACCTCGATTTACTCGCGGTTGGCTCTTTATTTTCGCCCTTATTTCGACCATATCAAATTTATGTCGAAATCCACAATAAATTGTCACCTTTTTCATTGACAATACGATATATGGTGTGATAACATTTGTATATATTATATGTTTATAAGGGGAGAACATTATGGCAAAATATCGCCACGCAAAAGGCCTCAGCCCACTTCAGATTTTACTTATCGTAGGCATCACAGTTGTCGTTTTAGGTTTAATCGCAGGTACAGTTTTCGCTGTGAGTCACTTCAACTCCGACAAAGAGGAACCTACTACTCCGACTACTGTTACTAAAAAACCTATTTCAACAATAGATCAGACTCCGACAGAGCCTGCAACAGAAGATGAAAACGAAAAATACACAGCTCTAGCGAAAGAATATATGAGCACAATGACTCAGGACGAGAAAATCCACCAGATGCTTATGGTAACTCCTGAAGCTTTAACCGGTGTAGACGTTGCAACATTAGCAGGAGATGCAACAAAAGAAGCTATAGAAAACTACCCTATCGGCGGTATTTACTACAGCGCTTCGAACTTCGAAGACGAACAACAGACAAATGATTTAATCAAGAACTCACAGAGTTACGCTAAAACTCCTATGTTCATCGCAGTAAGCGACGAGGGTGGCGACAACTCACCGCTCGCAAGCAGATTCAATGCTACTACAACTGACAACATCTACAACAAGAGTGGTGACGCAGTAGTCGAGAATTACGCAAGTTCTTTAGCGCTTAACCTCACAAAGTTCGGCGTTAACTTCAACCTCGCTCCATGCGCTAATATTGATGGTGAGTACATTTTCTCAACTTCTGAAAAATCAGCAAGTGAGCTTGCAGTAAGTGCACTTAAAGGTTTCTCTTCAAAGGGCGTTATACCTGCAGTTAAGCACTTCCCTGTACAAAACGACTCGAGCAAAACTCTCGACGAATTAAGAGAAGCAGAACTCACAACTTTTGCATCAGCTATCGATTCAGGTGCTGACGTTATTAAGATGAGCAGTGCTAAGGTTTCTGCTATTGAAGACACTCCATCGTACCTTTCACAGCGCACAGTAACAGAACTTCTCGTTAAAGAGATGCGTTTTGACGGCTTAGTTGTTTCTGCTGATATGTCTGACTCTGAAGCTCAGGCTGTCGTTTCTGCTATCAAAGCAGGAAATAACCTCATTCTCTGCCCTGCTGACATCGAAGCTACTGTTGAGGCTATAAAAATCGGCATTGCAGGTAATGAGATTTCACAACAGCAGATTGAGTCAAGTGTCACAAAGATTCTTGCACTTAAATTAAAGTACGGCATTTTAGATTCTGCAACACCTAAACCCGAAACAAACACCGAGACAACTGGAACAACTGCACAGTAACCAAGCTAAAAGAGGACCGAATTTTGGTCCTCTTTTTTGTCGTAAATTTAAAAATAGTTAATATTTCTACAAGCTTTTGTGATATACTATTATCGGTAAATTATGGAAAGGAGCATCACATTGCTTCAGATTAAAAATATATCGAAAAAGTATACTGTCGGTTCAGTCACCACAACAGCTCTGGACGATGTATCACTTAATTTAAGAGATAACGAATTTGTAGCGATTCTCGGTCCGTCAGGCTCGGGAAAAACTACCTTGCTCAATATTATCGGTGGTCTCGACCGATACGACAGCGGCGATCTCATCATTAACGGAATTTCCACAAAGAAGTATTCCGACAGAGACTGGGACTCATACCGCAACCACACTATCGGTTTTGTATTTCAAAGTTACAACCTCATTCCTCACCAGACAGTTCTGGCAAACGTTGAACTCGCACTCACTATCTCCGGTATCAGTCGCGCTGAAAGAAAAAAGCGTGCAACAGAAGCGCTGATAAAGGTAGGACTTAAGGACCACATCAACAAAAAACCAAACCAGATGTCAGGCGGTCAGATGCAAAGAGTAGCTATAGCCCGTGCTCTTGTAAACGACCCTGACATCCTGCTTGCAGATGAACCTACAGGTGCACTCGACTCGGACACATCCGTACAGGTTATGGAACTATTAAAAGAAGTCGCGAAAGACCGACTCGTTGTTATGGTTACTCACAACCCTGAGCTTGCTATTGAATATGCAACACGTATCGTAAAAGTTAAAGACGGCGTTATACACGACGACTCTAATCCTTACGAAATCGAGGACGAAGAACTAAGCCCACCAGAACACAAAAATATGGGTAAATCCTCGATGTCTTTCTTAACAGCTCTGTCCCTGAGTTTTAACAACCTTCTCACAAAAAAAGCACGAACTCTGCTGACGTCTTTTGCAGGGTCTATCGGTATCATCGGTATCGCGCTTATTCTTGCTCTTTCAAACGGTGTTAACTTATATATAAGCAATCTCGAGGAAGACACACTCTCTGAGTATCCGCTGCAAATCTCAAAGAACGAGGTCGACCTCACTACTATGATGGCAGACCAGGCGGAGCTTTTCGCTAACGCAAGCCAGAGTACTTCACAGGTTACGGAATTCAAGACTCTCAACTCTATGCTGGCTGAGAGTAACGAAAACGACCTGAAATCGCTAAAACAGTATCTCGAAAGCGGAAAAAGCGATATTAATACATACACAAACGCTATAGAATACAAATATAATGTCACACCGAATATTTTCAGAATTATTGATGAGGACGATTATCGTCAGGTCAATCCTGATAAAACTCTGCAGTCAATGGCAGGCGCTGTGTCAGAAATGACAGCTATGATGTTTTCTATGAGCTCGTCGTATTTTTACGCTCTTCCTGAAAACGAAGAACTCTACGTCAACCAGTACGACGTAAAAGCAGGTAAATGGCCGAGCAAATACAACGAATGTGTAGTAGTACTTGCGTCAGACGGCAGTATATCTGACCTTTCTCTGTACGCAATGGGTTTAAAGGACATTTACGAGCTCGACGATATTCTCAAAACATACGCAGAAGAGGGTATTGCAAAAGTCACAAACGAGCCGTCCACTTACGAGTACAAGGATTTCCTCGGTATCGAGTTTAAGCTCGTTGACCCAAGTAAGCTATACACATACGACAAAGAGCATAAAATTTATGTCAGCAAAGCTGATGACAAAAAATATATGCTCGAGCAAATCGAAAACGGCGATACACTCAAAATCGTTGGCGTTGTACAGCCTAACGAAGATTCAAACGCAGCTATGCTTATGTCGGGTATTAACTACCCTGCTTCTCTTACTGCTCACGTAATCGACGAAGCTAAAAACAGCGAGATAGCAAAAAAACAAAAAGAGAATCCTGATATAAATATCTTCACAGGAAAGGAATTCGGTGAAGATGATGGATTCAATATGGGATCTCTTTTCAAATTCGATGAAAACGCTCTTGATATGAGCGCACTTTCAGGCGATATCGATATGTCTGCTTTAGGTAACATCGATATGTCATCAATGGCAGGCTCTCTCGATTTTTCATCTATGATGGAAAATATGGATATGAGTAGCATGATGGAAAACGTAGATATGTCACAGATTATGGAAGACATAGATATGTCTCAGATTATGAGTGATATTGATATGTCTGACTTACTCGAGGGTGTAGATTTCCAGACCGCGATTGACAACATCGACGTCGAAAAAATGCTCGAAAATATGGATTTCAGTAATATTGAAATCCCTGTATCACAAGAAAAGCTCAACGCACTTTTTGACCAGTTGCTCGAAGCGTACGTTGCGCAAAACGGTGGTGCCGATCCGACTTTCGACGGTTTTTACGCTTTCATTCAGAGCGAAGCTGGTCAGAAAATCATCAGCGATAATATCGGAAGTATTTTTGATATCGGCAGCGCTACAGAGCAAATCACACAGCAGATTGGCGATATAATCTACAACGCTATTGCGGGTGAATTAGAAGCCGCTATGGCTCCTGTTATCGAACAGTTAAGCAAGAATGTCGTCACTGTAATGTCTGAAAAAATGGCTCCTGTAATCTCACAGATTTCACAGCAGTTTATGGAAGCTGTCGCTTCAGAAATCGGCACTCAGATGTCACAGGCGATTGAACAGGTAATGACTCAGGTTATGGGACAGCTCGGCACACAGATAGCAAACGCCATGTCTTCACAGATGACTCAGATGATGGAAGCAATCCAGACAATGATTACAGACGCGTTCACCACAGGTTTTGACAGCAAAAAAATGGCAGAACTTATGACATCTATGATGAAACCTACTGCAAGCTCTTTCGAAGAAGTGCTCGCTGCTGTCAACTACGCTGAACTCGACGACCCTTACACACTTCTGATTTATCCGAAAGATTTCGAAGCTAAAGAAAGCATCATCGAAATTCTCAACAACTACAACACAGAGATGGAAGAAAGTAACCATCCAGAAAAAGTGATCACTTACACCGATGTTGTCGGCACGCTGATGTCTTCAGTAACTACAATCATCAACATCGTATCATATGTACTGATTGCTTTCGTTGCAGTATCGCTCATCGTTTCATCGATTATGATTGGTATTATCACATACATTTCTGTACTCGAGCGTACGAAAGAAATCGGTATACTGCGTGCAGTCGGTGCATCTAAGAGAAACATCTCTCAAGTCTTCAATGCCGAGACGTTTATCATCGGTTTGTGCTCGGGTATAATCGGTATTGGAATAACCCTGCTACTGATGATTCCTGGCAACGCCGTTATTCACCACTTTGTCGGCTCAAACGATATAAATGCTGTTTTGTCTTTCTCAAACGCTTCACTACTCATCATTCTGAGCGTTATACTCACCTTAATCGGTGGTCTTATCCCGTCGAAAAAAGCGGCTACCAAAGACCCTGTTACAGCTCTTAGATCGGAGTAAAATAAAAACATTGTAAATATTACACAAACCGCGTGTTACTTTTGCACAGGTCCGTAAAAAACGGACAATAGAAAAAAGCCACCCCCTATGGTAGAATTAAAAAGCTACCATAGGGGGTTTTTGCATGGCAAGAGAATATAAACCAATAAAACAATTCGAGCAAGAAATAATAGACTTAAA
>JAFOED010000126.1 GCA_017380355.1 Ruminococcus sp.
AAGTTCTGCGTTAAGAGCAGATTTCATCGAATTAAGCTGAGATATTGTGACAACATCTTCTTCAACAGCGATCTGTGAAATACTTTCCTTTTCACAGATATCATTAAGAGTATCGGAAAGTTTACTATAACATAAAACTATTATATCACTTGAAACTGTACGCTTTGCAGCTTCATAATATCTGAAATCTACAAGTAAGTACACGTTATTAGTTGTAACAAGAACTGCACCTGCTGATGATATAAATCCGCTAACATATCTCCTGTTTACAGCACTTGTAATAAGCAACGCTGTTTTATTGTCAACTAAAAATCCTTTTATCAAACCGAACTCACTTAACATTAAGCACCTCGAACAATAAAAATAATTTCATCATCAGTTATCATAATAACAAAATTAACAAAAAACGAGCAAGTTAAACACCTGCTCGTTTCTTTTGATTATTTGTATTTACGTTTGCGAGCAGCTTCAGACTTCTTCTTACGTTTTACAGAAGGCTTCTCATAAGCTTCTCTTTTACGAACTTCAGCGATAACGCCAGCTCTTGCGCACTGCTTCTTAAATCTTCTTAAAGCGCTCTCAAGAGATTCGTTTTCTTTGAGTCTTACTTCAGACATGTATTTCCCTCCCGTCCGCCATAAGGCATGGGTAATTTGCGTAATGCTTCGCTAATTATACAATAATGTACCGAAAGTGTCAAGTATGTTCTACAATAAAAGTAGAAATTAGACAAAAATGTATGTTATGGCTTAACAACGATGTTGACAAGCTTGCCTTTAACGTAGATTTCTTTAACGATATTCATACCTGAGATTGCTTCCATAACCTTTTCATCAGCTTTAGCGAGCGAAATAGCTTCATCCTGCTGAGCATCAGCCGGGATAACAAGCTTTGCTTTAATCTTGCCGTTAACCTGTACTACGATTTCAACTGTATCATCTACACACTTGCTCTCGTCGTACTCAGGCCATTTAGCTTCAGCGAGAATGCCATCACCAAGGTTACATACATCCCAGATTTCCTCTGTTACATGCGGAGCAAACGGATTAATAAGAATAGCAAATACTGCAAGCTCTTTCTTTGTAATTGAACCAACGTTTGTGATAACATTGATGAGAGCCATAAGTGCTGCAATAGCTGTGTTAAACTTAATGTTTTCGATATCATCAGAAACTTTCTTGATAGTCTTATGGAACTCTTTCTCGAGTTCAGGTCTGATTTCATCAGAATTGATTACGATAGTCTGTAAATTATAGAAACGCTCGATGAATCTGCGACAACCTTTAATACTTGATGGGCTCCACGGAGCTGCTTTTTCAAAGTCACCGATAAACATCTCGTACATTCTAAGTGTATCAGCACCATATTCGTCTACAATCTCATCAGGGTTAACAACGTTACCACGAGATTTACTCATCTTCTCGCCGTTTTCACCTAAAATCATACCGTGGCTTGTACGCTTTGAGTATGGTTCTTTTGTTGGAACAACACCGATATCGTATAAGAACTTGTGCCAGAAACGGCTGTATAAAAGGTGGAGAGTTGTGTGCTCCATACCACCGTTGTACCAATCAACACAATTCCAGTAATCAAGAGCTTCCTTTGAAGCGAGTGATTCGTTGTTGTGTGGGTCCATATATCTTAAGTAATACCAAGAAGAACCAGCCCACTGTGGCATTGTGTCAGTTTCTCTGTAAGCCTTCTTACCACACTTAGGGCAAGTTGTCTCAACCCAATCTGTGATATTAGCAAGTGGTGACTCACCATTATCTGTAGGTTCATAAGACTCAACCATAGGAAGCTTAAGTGGTAATTCTGACTCAGGGATAGCTACATAACCACAATCGTCACACTTAACAATAGGGATAGGTTCGCCCCAGTATCTCTGACGAGAGAATACCCAGTCACGTAATTTATAGTTAGTCTTCTTCTCACCTACACCATTTTCTGTAAGCCAGTCGATAATCTTAACTTTAGCTTCATCTACAGATAAGCCATCGAGCATACCTGAGTTAACCATAATACCTGTTGCGCAATCAGTAAACGCTTCTTCACAAACGTTACCACCTTTAACAACTTCGATGATAGGAAGATCAAATTTCTTTGCAAACTCCCAGTCACGAGTATCGTGTGCAGGTACAGCCATAATCGCACCTGTACCATAAGAAATAAGTACGTAGTCAGAAATAAAAATTGGAATTTCTGTGTTATTTACAGGATTTATAGCTTTAACACCACAGAGTTTAACACCAGTCTTGTCTTTTGCGAGCTCTGTTCGCTCAAAGTCAGATTTTTTAGAAGCATCAACCTGATACTGTCTTACTTCATCGATATTCTCGATTTTATCTGCCCACTTTTCAATAACAGGATGCTCAGGTGAGATTACCATATATGTAGCACCATAGAGTGTATCTGCTCTTGTTGTGTAAATAAGGAGCTCATCACCTAAAGTAGTCTTAAACTTAACTTCTGCACCGTAAGATCTGCCGATCCAGTTTTTCTGCTGAAGTTTAACACGCTCAGGGAAATCAACTAAATCGAGGTCATCGATAAGTCTGTCAGCGTACTCAGTAATCTTGAGCATCCACTGTGACTTAACCTTTCTTACAACCTCACTGCTACATCTCTCGCACACACCGTTAACAACCTCTTCGTTAGCGAGTACGCACTTACATGATGTACACCAGTTAACTGCCATTTCTTTCTTATAAGCAAGCCCTTTTTTGAAGAGCTGGAGGAAAATCCACTGTGTCCACTTATAATAGTCAGGGTCAGTAGTGTCGATTTCTCTGCTCCAGTCAAAAGAAATACCGAGTGACTGAATCTGCTTCTTAAATCTTGCGATATTGTTCTTGGTAACAATTTCAGGGTGAATATGGTTCTTGATAGCATAGTTTTCTGTAGGAAGACCGAAAGCATCCCAACCGATAGGATAAAGTACGTTGTATCCCTGTAATCTACGCTTTCTTGAAACAGTATCAAGAGCTGTATATGGACGTGGATGTCCTACGTGTAAGCCCTGTCCTGATGGATATGGGAACTCAATAAGTCCAAAAAACTTCGGCTTGTCAGAATTCTCCTCTGCATGGAAAACGCCCTTTTCTTCCCACACTTTTTGCCATTTTGGTTCAACAATTTTGTGTTCGTATCTCAATGAAAACCCTCCTAAGGATTATAAACTACAAATTAATCAACGATATCAGATACATCGATATCCTTACCATCTTCCCACAAACGATCGAGATCATAGTACTCTCTTGCGTCATTTGAGAAAACGTGAACGATAATATCGATATAGTCAAGTAAGATCCATGAATTAGAGCGATATCCCTCTACATGGCTTACTGAAACGCCCATATTATCGAGCTGCTCTTCAACCTCGTCAGCTAACGCTTTAACGTGAGTTGAGCTGTTACCTGTAGCGATAACCATATAATCAGCGATAACCGAAACGTCAGAAATCTCGATAACCTTAATATCAAGACCTTTCTTTTCGCTCAGAATCTTGGCTGTTTCTTTTGCTTGTTCTAATGTTGTCATATATTTCACCTGTTTAATAAAATTTCATTATAAGCTTCTATAGCGTCAAGACTCAAATAGCCCTGTCGCTCCAGTAATCTTTTTAATGTAAACTCGATACCGTACAGCATACCCTCTTCGAGTGATATTTCCGCTTTTTTCCTGATAACATCAACATCAGGATAATCACGCTCGGCGCTCGTAAAGTCTGCAAGAAATACGACTTTTTCAAGTTTTGACATACCAGCTCTACCGGTAGTATGATATCTGACTGCATTAATAATGTCAGGGTCAGTAATACCAAGCTTTTTCTGTATATAAACGGAGCCAGAAATAGCATGCCATAGTTTATTAGTCTTTTTTTCGACATCGGTGAGAATTATATCACCACTGTCTATAATTTGCAACTGCTTTTCAAAATCGACTTCTTTAGTTATGTCATGTAGTATACCCGCAAGAGCCGCTTTTTCAGGGTCAGCACCGTACTTTTTAGCTAGACGCACAGCTTCAGCAGACACATTAACTGAGTGTGTGTATCGTCTATCCCCCATCATCACACGAATAATATCTTTGTAATTATCGATATTCATAACATCACCCGTAAAGTTTGTTATTAAATATATATTTTATAACTTCATCGTTTAAATAAGCTGATATATTTTTATCTTCTTTTATCATATCACGAATTTCAGTAGAAGACAAATCCTCAATATATTCTTCTGTGATATAAGCTTTACACGAATATTTATCATACGATTTCTTTATATCACACAAATACTCATAGTCATAACCATCTCTCGGCGCAGTAAGTATCGTAACATTTTTGAAAATATACTCAAAATTATGCCATTTTTCAAGTGTTACGAACATATCAGCTCCCATAATAAAGAAAAGCTCATCATTCTTAAACTGTTCTTTAAAACAAGCGATTGTATCACTAGAGTAGCTTAAACCCTCACGCTTAATCTCAACATCACTAACTTCAAAATTATCAAAATCCTCGACTGCGATTTCACACATATTATAGCGATGAACAGGTGTCACGATCTGTGAGTTATCCTTAAGCGGTGTAGTATTTGTCGGAACAAAAATTACCTTATCAAGCCCAAGTTCATCAACAAATCTTTGTGCTAATTTCACATGGGCGTTGTGTATAGGATTAAAACTGCCACCGAAAATAGCAATTTTCATTATTTTTTACTCCTAGGTAAAGTGATAACAGGTTCTTTTTCGTTTCTGCGATAAAGCACAAACTTTGTACCGATAACCTGAACTACATCAGCGTTGATTTCGTTAGCAATTGAGTCAGCAACCTCTCTTACAGAGAGCTCGCACGACTCAAGCACCTTACCTTTAATAAGTTCACGAGCAGTAATAGCATCGTCAGCACTTTTAATAATCTGCTCAGACAATCCGCCTTTGCCAACCATAATGATAGTATCAATACTGTTAGCAAGGGATCTTAAATATGCACGTTGTTTACTTGTAAGCATATTAACCTCCGTAATAATCTTCTAATTTATTCTTAAAATCTCTTAATGCATTTCCTCTGTGACTATACTTGTCCTTTTCTTCTGCTGTAAGCTGAGAAAAAGACTTGTCACTTACCATAAATATTGGGTCGTATCCAAAGCCGCCGTCGCCTACTGGCTCAAATCCGATTTCACCATCACATTTGCCATCAGAGTATATAACATCACCGCTTTTCATTACGGCACAAATACAGCAAGAAAAATGAGCAGTTCTGTCATTTTGTGGTATATCTTTTAATTCATCGAGAAGCTTGTTGATTTTGTCGCTGTCAGTAGCACCCTCACCACCGTAGCGTGCGGAATAAACTCCCGGTCTACCATCTAAAGCATCAACACAAAGACCAGAATCATCAGCAACAACACAGCAAGCACCGTTAAGCTTATCAAAAGTGGCTTTAGCTTTGATATAAGCATTTTCTTTGAATGTTGTTCCGTTTTCTTCAACATCGGATAAATCGATACCCGCTTCTTTTGCTGTGATAACATCAATACCAAGTGGTAAAAGAATTCGGTTTAATTCAACAAGTTTTTTCTCGTTATTTGTAGCTACAACAAACTTTTTCATAATTAATCCTTAACAAATAAAGCTTTTGTGAAATCGTCAGCATCAAACGGCTGTAAATCGTCAACCTTTTCGCCAACACCGATAAACTTAACAGGAATCTTGAGTCCCTCTTTAATAGCAAGAACAACACCGCCACGAGCAGTACCATCGAGCTTTGTTAGCACGATACCTGAGATACCTGTAGCTTTAGAGAACTCCTGTGCCTGATTAACAGCGTTCTGTCCTGTTGTTGCGTCTAACACAAGTAAAAACTCCTTGTCTGCATCAGGTAACTCTCTATCGATAACTCTTCTGATTTTAGCAAGCTCGTCCATAAGATGCTTTTTATTATGAAGTCTGCCTGCTGTATCACAGATAATAATGTCACTACCTTTAGCTTTAGCGCTTGAAATAGCGTCAAAGACAACGGCAGCAGGATCGCTACCCTCATTCTGTTTTACAATGTCAGCGTTACTTCTCTGTGCCCATACTTCGAGCTGCTCAATAGCAGCAGCTCTGAATGTGTCAGCAGCAGCAAGAGTAACTTTCTTACCCTGTGAGGTGTAGTGATTTGCAAGCTTACCGATTGTAGTAGTCTTGCCGACACCGTTAACACCAATTACAAGAATAACTGATGGCTTAGTGTTAAGCACCATCTCGTTGCCATCTCTTAACATATCTGCTGTAAGTTTTTCGAGCATAGTCATAATTTCAGAAGGATCTTTTATACCCTCCGATTTAACCTGTTCTTTCAACTGTTCGCAGATATTCTCTGCGGTATGGACACCTACATCAGCCATAACGAGCAACTCTTCAAGCTCCTCGAATAACTCATCATCAATTTTGGTAAAAGACTTGAGCATAGAGTTAATCTGACCGACAACGCTGTCTCTTGTCTTTTTTAGTCCTTCTTTAATTTTACTGAAAAAGCCCATAACTACTCCTTAATTTCAGTTTGCATTTAATCCAAGTTTAGCGGCAACTTCTGTAGTACGCAACTCAAGAAGCTTCGAGATACCCTCATCCTGCATGGTTACGCCATAGAGAACATCAGCCTCTTCCATAGTACCGCGTCTGTGTGTAATAAGGATAAACTGTGTGCTATCTGTCAGATTTCTGAGGTACTGTGCGAATCTGTCTACATTAACTTCATCAAGTGCCGCCTCGATCTCATCCATTACACAGAACGGAGCAGGTCTTACCTTTAAGATAGCAAAGTACAGAGCGATAGCAACAAGCGCTTTTTCACCGCCAGACAATGCCTCGAGATGTACAACAATTTTTCCCGGTGGATGTACGATAATATCGATACCGCTAGTAAGAATATTCTCAGGGTCAGAAAGCTCGAGAGATGCTGTACCACCGCCGAATAATTCTTTGAATGTAGCGGTAAAGTTTTTGTTAATCTCAGCAAAAGATACAACAAAAACATCTTTCATTTGCTTAGTGAGATCTGTTATAAGACGTTCGATTTCTTTCTTAGAATTCTCAACGTCATCTACCTGAGCTTTCATAAATTCGTAGCGCTCAGAAACCTCTTTATACTCTTCAATTGCTGAAACATTAACGTTACCAAGAGACTTAATCTTCTGCTTAAGCTCAGCAAGTCTAGATTTAGCGGCACTTAAGTCCTCAATCTCTACTGCCTGAGCCTGAGCTTCACTTCGTGTAAGCTCGTATTCATCCCAGAGTTTCGCGATAATATCGTCAAACTGTTTCTGTAAATTGATTTTTCTCTCTTCGAGTCGTGAGTATTCGTTAGATGCAAGCTCTCGCTCGGAGTTTTTATCACGTTCGAGCTGTCTGAGTTCAACAGAACGCTTCTCAAGTTCATCGCGCTGAGTATTTAAAGCTTCAATATGAGCATTATCATCAGCAATTTTCTGTCTTAAGCTGTTAATTGTATCTTTAATATCAGCAATTTTATTATTAAGACGTAAGTTATTAGCCTCGATAACCTCAATTTCTGCGTTAAGCTCTTTAATTCTGTTATCCTGATTAGAGCCTGTAGATTTAGCAATCTCAATTTCAGTTCTTAAAGTCTCGATATCCTTCTGTTTTGTAACAATCTGGAGTCTGATATCCTGAAGCTTTGTTGAAAGTTCTTCGCGTTTTTGGGACAACAGTTCCTTATCACCTGAAAGTGAGTTGATTTTTGCGTCAATCTCTTCGATTTCTTTATTGTACTTCTCAAGCACCTCTTTAGCCTGAGCCTGAGCAATCTTAAGAGATTCAATTTTATCGAGTGACTGTGTGATTTCAGTCTCGATTTCATGAATTGATTGTTTTAAATTGTTGAGCTCGTTTGTACAAGCGTTAAATTCAGCCTGACACTTAACAAACTCCTGCTGTGCAACAGAAAGATCTGCCCTGGCACCTAAAAGCTCAGCTTCACATT
>JAFOED010000127.1 GCA_017380355.1 Ruminococcus sp.
ACCACTTTTGTCAGAATGGTTTAAAACAACACCTAAAATCTGACAGCCACTTTTTTCAAGCTGTGATTTAGTGATTTTAGCCTGTCTTACTCTGACTTTTCCAGCACTTATAACCATAATCGCACCGTCGCAGTTTTTCGCAACAACAGCGCTGTCAATAACAAGTCCAAGTGGCGGAGTGTCAACGATAATGTAGTCGTAGTTTTCTCTTAACTCCTTAATAAGCTCGGTAAACTTGTCGCTAGTGATAAGGTCAACAGGATTAGGACAGTAAGGTCCTGATAATATAACATCAAAATTCTCATACTGTGTTGAACAGAAAATTTCTTCTTTTTGGGCCATATCAGACAAGTATTCGCTGAGTCCCTTTACGTAACGTGCATTCGAATAGCGTGTAGAAACAACGGATTTTCTCATATCGCAATCGAGGAAAATAACTTTTTTCTTAAGCTCGCTTAAGTTCTTAGCTAAACTCAGAGCAATCGTTGTTTTACCTTCATTTTCATCACAGCTTGTTACGTCGATTACCTTGCTGTTTGCACCACAGAACTGGAGATTAGTGCGTAAAGTCTTAAAAGACTCGTTGACAAAATAGTTGTCGATGTTGTTAAGTTTCAATTCGATATTTTGCATCACTTTCTCTCCTTTCTGCCGGACTTATAATATCTGTGACGTTTAGTAGCAGTTTTTCCTACGTAGTACTTGACGTCTTTATCCGACTTATCTTTTTCGAAATTCGGGATAACGGCAAGCACGCTCAGTCCCAGACTGTTTTCTACCATTTCAGGGTCGGATACTTTATCATCAAAAATAAAAGCTAAAATAATAACAACGAAAGCAAGGATAAACGCTACAACTGCACCGAGAAATGCTAAAGTTAACTCAAAAGGAGAGTTACACGGCACTGACGCAAGTGTACCGCTGTCAAAAGGATTAATCTGATTAAATCCCATAACCTCATCAATCTCCGCTTCACCGATTCTGCTTATAGAATCGACGATAAGCTTAGCCTCCTCAGGAGTGTGTGCCTTAACTGTAATTTCAAGATAACGAGTATTAGAAGGGTTATTTATTTCTATTAAAGAATTAAGTTCACCGTATGTATACTGCAAATCATTCTCCTCAATAACACGATCGAGTACAGTATGGCTTGTGAGAAGGGTTTTGCAGTCGTTAACAACGCTTAAAGCTACGTTAAAGTTCGAAGAATAGTCGATGCTGTCTTCGATTTCTCCCTGTCTCAAAATGTACATCGAACCCGTGGATTCGTAAGTCGGCTCGTAAGTGAAGTAGCCGTACGCAAATATGATTGAAGCAACGATCACGGCTACTAAAACCATAATCCACAGATTGCTCACAAACAAAGAAAATAAGTCTCGGAATTTAATGTTACTTTCGTTGTTATTGTTCATTTTTATCCATTCCTTTCGGTAATTAGAAGTGAGAAAACTCAGTCAAAAAAATACACTTTCCCGCTATCACAATAATCCACCTTATTATACCAAAAACAAAGCACAAGTGTCAACAAAAAACCACCCAATATTCCATATTTTGCCCTGCATTTTTGACAGTTTTTAACGAACGTCACAAAACGCATATATAAATATATAAAAACAATTACATTGTGTTTACAGTAATTGACATTAAACGCTTTTAGATATATAATTACTGTGTTTATTATGAGTCAGTATGTCCTAGTTTTCATACTCTCTCAATGCTACGGAAAGGAAGCTAGTATGAGACCGTTTACTCAGCAAGTGATTTTTAAAAACCACGATGCGGTTAATAAAGCAAGAACTCAGTTGCTAAAAATCGTCGACGATATATGTATTAAAAACGATTTGAGCTACTTTGCAATAAAAGACTTGCTTACAGGCGCAGTCCACTACAGCGACTTCATTCCGTCAGGACTAGACGCTAAAGCCGAAATCGGACTACTTCGAGAAGACTTTGACAAGCTTCTGAAGATACTTTATGAAAAGCGCGAAGGACTTGAGTTTGACATCATCGACAGATACAAAAGCGGAGCAAAAACTCTGAGGCTTTGCATTTCTAAAGAAGTCGTTATAGAGCAGGAAGCTCTGAGCGTAAAGGACGTAGCGACCATTGAGATATGTGCATTCGACTTCGTGCCTACATCTGTAGCAGAACGCAGGATGTTTCAAAACAAAGTTTCAAAGCTTCGCAGTGCATACGAAAAGTCAGCAAATCTGCTGCCACCTATCACACAGGTGCCGATGAATCTGCGAAAAGTTTTCTTGTTCTTCAAAGACAGCGTAGTCTACGGCAGAAAGAGTCCGAAAAAGCTGTACTCAAAGTTTATGAAAACTACCAGAAAGTACAGCGACACAGGATACGTTTCCTGCCTGACTCAGGAAAAAAGCGTAACGCTTAAAACTAGCGAGCTTTTTCCTCTTAACCGAGTGAAGTTTAATGATATTGAGATAAATCTTCCGAACGACTATAGCAAATGGACGGTGCAGATTAACGACGATTTGATGAAGCAAACCCGCACTATCCAGAAAATCGACCTGGTACTGCTCAAAGAATTTGACGCTATATGTCGAAAAATCGGAGTTAAGTACTTCATCTGCGGTGGTACACTGCTCGGTCACAAGCGTCACGGCGGTTTCATTCCGTGGGACGATGACATTGACGTCGGAATGCTCAGAGCTGACTACGATAAATTCTTAAAAGAAGCTAACAAATACTTAGGCGAAGATTTCTTCTTACAGACTCGAAAGTCCGACAGAAAAATCCCGTACCTTTTCTCTAAAATCCGCTTAAACGGAACAGAGTATGTCACGAATTACAACGAGCTGAGGGATTTCCACAAAGGCATCTGCCTCGACCTCTTCCCTTTTGATTACGTACCGAACTCATTAAACGAGAGAAAGCGTTTTGTTGAGAAAGTGCTTTTCTGGTCAAACGTTCACTTTGAAACAGTAAACCATCAGCCTGAAAAGCCGAAGTACGATAGTCGCCCGAAAACTTTCTACGAATGGTGGGCGAGATTTAGTAGCGAAGTAAAACGCAAAGCAATCCGTCTTATTCCGCTTAAACTCACACAGCATCTGTACATCAAAAAAGCGACTAAGTACAACAAAAAAGCCGAAAAACTCGGGCTTACTACTGTCGCAAGCTACATTCCGACTTACACCTACGGGAAAGCCAGCGACCTGTACGACTGTGTCGACATAGATTTTGAGGGCATCACAGTTATGTCACTCAAAGACCCTGACAAATTCCTTACTATGCAGTACGGCGATTACTCTTCCTTACCGCTACTTCACAAACGAGTCGGTCACGACCTGATAAGATGGAGCGTAAGCGATGAAATCGCTGATAAATACAATATCTACGAAGATTAATTTTGCGAGGTAAAATTATGAATACAGTACTCTTAATGATGGGCGGAAGCGGTACCCGTTTCGGCGCTGACATTCCAAAACAGTACATCAAAGTTAACGACAGACCGATTTTCTCGTACATTCTCGAAGGATACAACAAACTCGAGTGTGTTGATAAAATCATCATCGTTTCACACGCTGACTGGGTTTCTTACGTCGAAGAAATCGCGAAAGAAATCAACGCAGACAAGCTCTACCGCGTTGTCACAGGCGGTGCGACACGCTCCGAATCTGTTAAAAACGGTCTTATCTGCGCTAGCGAATTTTCAAGCGATGACGACGTTATGCTCATCCACGACGCTACTCATCCGTACGTTGATAAGAAAGGCACAGCTGAGGTTATTGAAGGCGTTAAGGAATTTGGCGGTGCGACTCTCGCTCAGTTCAACTACGACACAGTTTACAAAATGGACGATGACCACATCCTAACTAACATCGAACCACGTTTCAACATCGTAGCAGGTGCTTCTCCTGAAGCATTCACATTCAGAAAAATCTACGACATCTATATGAACTCAACACAGGAAGAGCTCGACACTATGACTTCAGCAGGTGCTATCGCACTTCACTACGGCATCAAAATGAAGGTTGTCAGAGCAAACGTGATTAACTTAAAAATCACTTACGCTGACGATATGGATTTGTTTATTAAACTTGTTGATAACTACTTCTTTCCAAAGGAGGACAAATAAATGAGAAACAAACTTCTTGACGTGCTCGAAAAGCGTACGCTCGGTATCCACTGTGGTATCCCTTCTTTCTGCTCCGCTAACAAAATCGTTATCGAAGCTATTATGGATCAGGCAAAGCGTTTCGACGACACAGTATTAATCGAGGCAACATCAAATCAGGTTAACCAGTTCGGCGGTTATATGGATATGACTTCTGTTGATTTCAGAGAATACGTCTACAAAATCGCTGACCAGATTGGTTTTGACAAAGATAAAATCATCTTAGGCGGTGACCACTTAGGTCCACTTCCATGGTGTAATCTTCCAGCAGAGGAAGCTATGGAACACGCTAAAAAGCTCGTGTATGACTGCGTTATGGCAGGATACACAAAGGTACACCTTGACACAAGTATGAAGCTCGGCGACGACCCGGTAGACGAAATGCTCCCTAACGAAGTTATCGCTGAACGCGGTGCTATCCTCTACAAAGAGTGTGACAGAGCGTACAACGAGCTCTTAAAAGAGAATCCGGACGCAGTACACCCTGTTTACATCATCGGCTCTGAAGTTCCTATCCCTGGCGGTGCTCAGGAAGAAGAGGACAACTTAAAAGTCACAAACCCTCGAGATTTCGAGAGCACAATTATGGCATACCGCAGAATGTTCTCAAAACTCGGTTTAAAAGACGCGTGGAATCACATCATCGGTATCGTTGTACAGCCTGGTGTTGAATTCGGCAACACAGACATTCATACATACAACCGCTTGGACGCTGTTAAGCTGTGCAACCGCTTAAAGAAATACCCTGACATCGTGTTCGAGGGTCACTCTACCGACTATCAGCCACCTGTAAAGCTTAGAGAGATGGTTGAAGACGGTATCGCTATCATCAAAGTCGGTCCTGCACTCACAAATGCAGTAAGAGAAGCTATTTTCGCTCTCTCTATGATCGAAAAAGAGCTTATCGACGACGAGTCACAGCGTGCAAACTTTATCGAAGTTCTCGAAGAAGTTATGACACAGGACCCATCAAACTGGATTAAGCACTACCACGGTACAGACAAGCAGCAGGCAATTGCTCGAAAGTACAGCTTCTCTGACCGTTCAAGATATTATTTCACACACGAGAGAGTGCTTGAGGCTCAGGACAAGCTTTTTGCAAATCTCTCAGAGATTGAAATTCCGCTTCCTGTACTTCACCAGTATATGCCGATGCAGTACGCAAAGGTAAGAGACGGCAGATTAAGCTCTGCTCCTCGTGAGCTTGTTAAAGACGCTGTTGTATGCGTAGTAGAAGACTACAACTACGCTGTAAAATGCAACTATATGGTTAACTCAATGATGTAATTTGAAAGAAGGTTTTTATATATGAAAGCTGCTGTATTACACGCTAACAAAGACGTCAGATTCGACGAAATCCCTACCCCACAGGTAGAAAAAGGCACAGTCCTCGTAAAGGTTGTAGCTACAGGTATCTGTGGCTCTGACTTACCTCGTGTTCACAACAACGGTGCACACAACTACCCTATCATTTTAGGCCACGAGTTTGCAGGTTACGTTGCTGAAGTTGGCGAGGGTGTTACTGCTGTAGAAAAAGACGACCACGTTGTCGGTATTCCACTCGTACCTTGTATGGAATGTGAGGACTGCAAAAATGGTAACTACTCACTGTGCAAGCACTACAGCTTTGTTGGTTCTCGTCAGAACGGCTCAATGGCAGAATATGTACTTCTCCCTGAGTCAAACGTAATGAAAATCGACAAAACTATTCCATACGACGTAGCTGCTTTCTTTGAGCCATCTACTGTTGCTATTCACGCTCTGTATCAGGCTGACTACAAAGACGGCGGTACTGTTGCAGTTTTAGGCGGTGGCAACATCGGTCTTTTCACTCTCCAGTGGATTAAGATTTTCGGATGTAAAAAGGTTGTTGTTATCGACGTTGACCACGATAGACTCAAAGATTCTATTGACTTAGGCGCTGACGCTGTTGTTGCTCTTTGTGATGACGACTACAAAGATCAGTTAAACAACTTAACAGACGGTCGCGGTTTTGACTATGTATTCGTATCCACAGGTTCTACTGCTGCTATGAAGCTCGCTTTTGATATCGCAGGCAACAAAGCCCACTTATGCTTCATCGGCACTCCAACTCAGGAGATGACTTTCTCAGTTAAAGAATGGGAAAATATGAACCGCAAGGAGTTCTACCTCACAGGCTCATGGATGTCGTACTCTAAAGAATTCCCTGGCAAAGAGTGGGAAATGACAGACAAGCACTTCGCAAAAGGTGACTTAAAGGTAACAGAGAGTATGATTTACGCTCAGTATCCACTCGAGAAAACTATGGAGGCGTTCAACCTCTTCACAGTACCGGGACTCGTAAAAGGTAAAGTTCAGATTATCGATAAATAATTATTATGACTAAGACTTTAAATGAACGTATATACAAGTTTGATAACATCAAACTGCTGAGTATCTTCTTAGTTGTTGTCGGTCATGTTATCGAGCCGTATATCGGAAAATCAGAGCTGTTTAAGAGCTTGTTTATCTTCATTTACTCGTTTCATATGCCGCTTTTTATTTTTATAAGCGGTCTTTTTCAGAAGCGTTTTACTGATACTAACAAGCTTAAAATAAACAAAATCGCTTACTTTGTCACGCTCGGATTTTTGCTGAAAATCCTGCATGCGCTGTCAAAAGTCGCACGAGGCAAAGCATTCTCGTTTGATTTCTTCGGCGGTGGCAGTATCGACTGGTTTATGTTCGTGCTGTGTATGTTTATGATTACAGCGTATCTCACACGAAAGCTCCACCCTGCTATAGTACTGTCAGTAACATTCGTGCTCGGATGTGTGTCTGGCTACGTTGATGTATTCAACGACACACTGTGGCTGTCGAGATACTTCGTGTTTATGCCGTTTTATTTTGCGGGTTATTATATGACACCGCAACAGCTCATCAAAATCGAGAAAAACTGGATAACAAAGATTATAAGCGGACTTTCGATGCTTACATTCTTCGTGCTGTGCTTTAGAAATTTAAGACTTGTGTACCAGCTTCGAATGTTGTTCACAGGAAAGAATCCGTTCTCGTCAGTTGAGAAGTACTACTTTGACGGATGTGGCGCTCACCACAGACTTCTGTGTTACCTGATTTCTGCACTTTTGTGTATGGCAGTGTTCTGTTTCATACCGAACATC
This sequence comes from Ruminococcus sp., assembly GCA_017380355.1. Taxonomy (GTDB): domain Bacteria; phylum Bacillota; class Clostridia; order Oscillospirales; family Acutalibacteraceae; genus Ruminococcoides. Next base: position 7,285 of record JAFOED010000127.1, read on the forward strand.
AAAGTTCCGATTTTATCGAAAATGGGTGCAAATACGCTGTCTGTATATTTCTGGCACGTACCACTCATCGGACTGCTTAAGACTACTCCTCTGTTCACTCTGATTTTTGATTTAGGCGACCCACTATACAAGATTATCCTGCTGACATTCGCGCTATTACTCACGCTTATTTTGTCACTCGACATCTTTATGTATCCGCTTAGTCTCCTTAACAAGCTGATAAGCAAACTAAAGCCAGTGTGGTGTTATGTGCTGATTTTCGCACCATTTGTAATAGGTGCAACGCTACACTTAAGTGGGGCTTACGAGAGAATCGTCGCTCTATTCCCTGCTAAAAAGTAAAACAAAAAATTAAACCGCAGTAAGGAGTTTTTGCACAGGTCCGTAAAAAACGGACAATAGAAAAAAGCCACCCCCTATGGTAGAATTAAAAAGCTACCATAGGGGGTTTTTGCATGGCAAGAGAATATAAACCAATAAAACAATTCGAGCAAGAAATAATAGACTTAAA
>JAFOED010000128.1 GCA_017380355.1 Ruminococcus sp.
AAGCACCGTAAACGCAGAAAAGAAAAGAAAACAGTGCAATATAAATCATATATGCACGCTGAAGAATAAGTGCAAGTGCTACAAATACAGCAGGAATGAGCAGTGCTCCTAAAATAATCAACACGATATTAAGATAATACTTACCGTTTTTCTTTCTTTTTACTACCTGTTCAACTAAATTATCCATAAATATTCGACCTTCCATAAAAGTATATTGTAACAATATCATAAAGCTCAGATTTTTTCAACAAAACTCTTGCAAAATTTACATATAAATGTTAAAATCAATCTCGATAACACAATGACAAAGGAAGTAACTGTCAAACGGTTTTTGCAAAGAGATTTTTCGTCATCGGCTGAAAGCGAAAGACTAAAATCTGGCAGCGAAGTTCCCTTTCGAGTGGCGTAGCTGAATTCTTCTTAGTAGGCTTCGACGGCTGACACCGTTATATGTCGCCTGAGTGTCCGTTTAAACGGAAATTAGGGTGGTACCGCGGAATTTCTCCCGTCCCTTTTGTGGACGGGATTTTTTTATTTTATCGGAGGATTTATATGAGAGAACAAATTGAACAGCTGAAGCTTCAGTTAGAAAATGAACTTTCAAGCGTAAGTGACTTATCTGAACTTGACGCTATTAGAGTAAAGTTCTTAGGTAAAAAAGGTCTTGTCACCGACCTTTTAAAAGGAATGAAAGATTTATCAAACGACGAGAGAAAAGAGGTAGGCGCTCTTGTCAACGAATTAAAGCAGTATGCTGGTGACAAAATCACACAGAAAACAGAAGAGCTCAAAGAAGCAGAAATCAGAAAAGAAATCGAGAGTATGCCGACTTTTGACGTTTCTATCCCTACAAATTTAACAAGAGGTTCATATCACCCAATCACACTCGTTCAGCGAGAGTGCGAGAACATCTTCAAATCTATGGGCTTTACTGTCGAGGATTACTCTGAGGTTGTTACTGACTACGAGTGCTTCGAGTCTGTAAACATCCCTAAAAACCACCCTGCACGTGATATGCAGGACACATACTACCTCGAAAACGGTCAGTTGCTCAAGAGCCAGACTTCTGCTGCGCAGAACGCTATTCTTAAAAAATACGGCGATGCACTCAAAAACGAAGGCAAGCCGATTAAGGCTATCTTCCCTGGCAGATGCTTCAGAAACGAAGCTACTGACGCATGTCACGAAAACACATTCTTCCAGATGGAAGGTATGATGGTAGACAAGGATATTTCTATTTCTAACCTCATCTACTTTATGAAGACTATGCTTTCTGAAGTTTTCAAAAAGGACATCAAAGTACGTTTACGCCCTGGTTTCTTCCCATTCGTTGAACCTGGTTTCGAGCTTGATATCAGCTGTCTTATCTGTGGTGGCGAAGGTTGTCCATCATGTAAGCACTCAGGCTGGCTTGAGCTTTGTCCATGCGGTATGATTCACCCTGAAGTTTTAAGAGAGGGTGGCATTGACCCTGAAGAATACACAGGTTTTGCGTTCGGCTTAGGTCTCACTCGTCTTGCGATGATGAGATACGGCGTTAAAGATATCAGAGACTTAAACAGTGGCAGTCTTAAAGCACTTTCACAGTTTACTGACGACGAATAAGGAGGACTGACTAATGTTTATTTCTATGAACTGGATTAAGGACTTCGTTGATTTAGAAGGACTTGACACACTTAAACTTATTCATCAGTTTTCACTCTCTACAGCAGAGGTTGAAAACGAGATTTTCTTCAAAGGTTCTGACATCAGCGGTATTGTAGTCGCTGAAATTATGTCTGTTGAAAACCACCCTGAATCAAAGAAACTCCATCTTTTAAAAGTTGACGCTGGTGATAATAAACTCACAGACGTTGTGTGCGGTGCACCTAACGTCAGAGTTGGTATGAAGACAGCTTTTGCAAAAGTTGGTGCACAGATTGGTGATATCACAATTGCGCCTCGTCCTTTAGCTGGTTTTGAGTCTTTCGGTATGTGCTGTAGTGAAGCAGAACTCGGCATTTCTGACGACAACTCAGGTATCATGGACCTCGACTTAAGTCTTGCAAACGGTACTGATATTAAAGAAGTTTTCGCAATCGACGACATCGTGTTTGAGGTTGACAACAAGTCCCTCACTAACCGTCCTGACCTTTGGAGCCACTACGGTATCGCAAGAGAGTTTTCTGCTATTTCAGGCAGACCACTCAAAGCACTCGAGGTTGAAGACCTCACACAGTACGACGCTCTTCCAAAGGTAGATATAAAAATCGAAGACACACTTTGTCAGAGATACTCATGCTTACAGTTTGAAAACATCAAGCGTTCAGTAAGCCCTGTTAATATGAAAATCAGACTTTTCTACTGTGGTCTGCGTTCTATCAACTTCCTCGCTGATATGACAAACTACCTCATGCTTGAGGTCGGTCAGCCTATGCACGCTTTCGACTCACGTAAAGTTGGAAAAATCAGAGTAAAGAGACTCGAAGGCACTCAGCCATTCACTACTCTTGATGGTGTAGAGCGTAACATCGACGAAAACACTCTTATGATCTGCAACGACAACACTCCTGTTGCTATCGCAGGTATCATGGGCGGTCTCGATTCAGAAATCGTAGACGATACTACAACTCTCACTCTCGAATCAGCTACATTCGACGCTGCTTCTATCCGTAAATCAACTGTAAGACTTTCTCATCGTACTGACTCTTCAATGCGTTACGAGAAGTCACTCGACCCAGAGCTTACAACACTTGCTATCGCACGTTTTGTGAAACTCTTAAAGGAATACGACGAGAGCGTTACTGTTGTATCATCACTCACAGACGAGTACGCTTTCCACTACGATAAAGTTACACTTAACTTCAACAAAGCTTACGTTGACAAATACACAGGTATCGAGATTTCTAACGACACTATCATCGATACTTTAACTAAACTCGGCTTTAGCGCTACTGTCAGCGGTGACGACTTCACAGTAGATGTACCATCATGGCGTGCTACAAAAGATGTTACTATGAAAGCTGACATCATCGAGGAAATCACTCGTATCTACGGCTACGACAACTTCGATATTAATACAGCAAAATCTCCTCTCTTCCCTGTTAATATGGAACAGGAGAAGTGTGACGAAGAGCGCATCAAAGATATGCTCGTTAAACGCTACAATATGCACGAAGTTCACTCTTACGTATGGAACTACTACGATGAACTCAAGGCATTAGGCATTGAAAACAAGGGTGTTATCAAGTTACTCAACGCTTCTAACCCTAACATCGAGACTATCCGCGAAAGCCTTATTCCAACACAGTTATGTCAGGTAAAATCAAACGTTGGCTACGCTCCTGACTTCAGCATTTTTGAGGTTGGCCGTGCAGTGACAGGTATTGATGAGAATAATCTCTGTATTGAGAACAAGTTCCTCGCTACTACTATGTACAGCAAGACAAAGGACGTTCAGACACTCTACTTCGAGCTTAAAGATATCATCGAAACTATTGTTGACGAATTAAAGCACAAGAGCGTTACATTCGAAAAAGCTGAGCCTTCTTCTAACTTTGCTCACCCTATCAACTTTAACACAGTTATGTGTGACGGCAAGGCTTTAGGTTTCATCGGTATAGCACATCCAACAGTAGGCAAGAAAATCGACAAGCGTGCAGCTGTTGTATTTGCTCAGCTTGATATGAGCGTAATCGCAAGCATTAAGAACGCTTCAATCACTTACGATGAACCGTCAAAGTTCCCGACTATGGACATTGATCTTTCTTTCGTGACAGATACATTCTTACCTATTAAGAAAGCTATCGAAAACGCAAACTGCCCACTCATCAAGAAATACGAAGTAGTTGATATCTACGAGGACGAAAACTCAAAGAGTATCTCTGTAAGACTCACATTCTCTCACCCACAGAAAACTCTCACACGTGAGGAAGTGCTCGAAATCGCAGGTGGTATTATCGATGAGCTCAAAGAATCAGGTATTGTATTAAAAGGCTGATTTTGCTTAATTGAAATTTTACTTGAATTACTACTCACTTTATAGTATAATGCTTTTATCGGAGGTGTTTCCATGTTAGATAAAACTATGATTTTCTCCCTCGGCGGAGACAGAGATGATGAAATTAAGGTAGCGCTCACTACTGTGTATGATGCGTTGCGTAAAAAGGGTTACAACCCTATTAACCAGATTGTCGGTTACATTCTGTCCGAAGACCCGACTTACATCACTACTTACAACAACGCGCGTAATATCATCAGCAAAATTGATAGAGATGACCTTTTGGAAGCACTTGTAAAATCATACCTTAACATCTGAGAAAGGATTGAATATAGTGGCAGAAAAAGAGTTCTCTACTTATAAAGGTAGACCTTTAGTGCGCTGTGGTGACGAGCTTTACTACGGTAGCATGGAAGACCGCTTTGTTATAAGAATGCAGGTTAAAACAAAAAAGGAAGTCAACGGACTTATGATTGCTGACAAGGTTGCTATCCAGCTCCTTTGTACCGACCCTGACTTAAGTCCTAGAAAACAGCTTGTTAAAGCAAGCGAGAAAAACGGACTTTACCTTGCACTCGACATCGCGGATGTGTGGCTCGAGAGAGCACTTAAAATGTAATTTATTAACATTAAAGCCTGAGGTTAAACCTCAGGCTTTTTGTTTTGTCAGTATTTTATTATTCTTCTCAAGAATTCTTTATTCGAAATATAAACTCATCATCCTTATAATCGCAAGTGATATTTATATCGCCACTGTTTAATTCACCGAGGAGCTTTTCGCTCAGTTTATCTTCAATGTGCTTTGTTATTGCACGTTTTAATGGTCGTGCACCGTAAGTTTCATCAAAACCTTCATCAGCGATTTTTTCAACCACAGCGTCAGTAAAGCTGAAGGTTACTCCGAGTGGTTTAACACGTGCACTTAAGTTTTCGAGCATATTTTTCGCAATATGTTTAATCTCGTCTTTCTTAAGTTTCTGGAAAACAATAATATCATCGACACGGTTTAAAAACTCAGGTCTGAAGACTTTTTTCAGTTCTTCGAGCACTGTTTCTTTGATGTTTTCGTTCTCCGTACTGTGCTGAGTAAAACCTAAGCTCTTCTGCTTTTCAACAATGAGTCGAGCTCCGATGTTAGATGTCATAATGATTACAGTGTTCTTGAAGTCGACAGTTCTGCCCTGTGAATCAGTAAGTCTTCCGTCGTCAAGAATCTGGAGTAACATATTGAACACATCAGGATGAGCTTTCTCGATTTCATCGAAAAGGATAACTGAGTACGGCTTTCTCCTCACCTTTTCTGTAAGCTGACCACCCTCGTCGTAACCAACATATCCCGGAGGTGAGCCGACAAGTCTGGATACAGTGTGCTTTTCCATATATTCGCTCATATCAAGGCGTAACATAGCGTTTTCATCGCCAAACATAGCAGACGCTAACGCTTTGCACAGTTCAGTTTTACCGACACCCGTCGGACCTAAGAAGATGAACGAGCCCATCGGGCGATTCGGGTCTTTAATTCCGACTCTACCGCGTCTGATAGCACGAGATACAGCCGTTACCGCTTCATCCTGACCGATAACCCTGCTGTGGAGGATTTCTTCCAAATTGAGTAGTCGCTGTGACTCTTCTTTAGTAAGTTCAACAACAGGGATTTTTGTCCAGTCGGAAACTATAGCAGCAATGTCGTCTTTTGTGACCTCAGCGCTCACTTCTTTTGACTTAGCCGCCCATTCTTCTTTAAGTTTTTCGAGCTTCTCTTTAGCACTTTTTTGTTCATCTCTAAGCTGTGCAGCACGCTCGAAGTCCTGAGTGTTTACAGCACTCGCTTTTTCTTGTTCTAAAAGTTCGATTTTTTCTTCGAGCTCTTTTATATCTTCAGGAGCTGTCAAACTCGAAAGTCGTACTTTTGAGCCTGCCTCGTCTATTAAGTCAATCGCTTTATCAGGTAAGTATCTGTCTGCGATATATCGTGCTGACAGCTCTACTGCTGCTTCAACCGCTTCGTCGGTAATCTTTACTTTATGGTGAGCTTCGTATCTGTCGCGAAGTCCTTTGAGTATCAGCACCGCCTCTTCTTTCGACGGCTCGCCTACTGTCACTGGTTGGAATCGACGCTCGAGCGCAGAGTCTTTTTCGATGTGTTTTCGATATTCTTCTAAAGTTGTCGCACCGATAACCTGAAAATCTCCTCGAGCTAAACTCGGCTTCAAAATGTTAGCCGCATCAGCAGAACCTTCTGCTGAGCCTGCGCCAATTATTGTATGAAGCTCATCGATGAAGAGAATAACATCGTCGCACTTTTTCACTTCTTCGATAACATTTTTGATTCTGTCTTCGAAGTCACCGCGATACTTTGTACCCGCAATCATCGAAGTAAGGTCGAGAGCAAAAACTCGCTTTGACTTTAAATGCTCAGGCACTTCGCCATTGACGATTTTAAGCGCTAAACCCTCTGCAACAGCGGTTTTACCTACACCGGGTTCACCGATAAGCACAGGGTTATTTTTCGTTCTACGTGACAAAATCTGAATAATTCTACTGATTTCGTTATCACGACCGATAACAGGGTCAATCTCGCCGTTTTGAGCACTTTGTGTCAAATCGCGTGAAAACTGAGAGAGCGTTTTCATATCCGACTTTGCTTTAGCATCTGATCCCTTAGAATTCAGATACTCAAAATCGTCGTCATTTTCATTCTTTTTCTCGTCACTCAGACTAGCTTTCAGCGATGCTATAACAGAACCTGTATTTACATTAAGTTCATTTAGAAATCGCACAGCGTAGCTATCATTTTCAGAAATAAGAGAAATAAGCAGATGCTCTGTACCAACGTAGTTGTGTCCCATACGAGCGGAATTAACCACCGCCATCTGCATTACACGCTTCGTTCGAGGAGTAAAATCATCAGGAGTGAGGAGAGTTTTGGAACCTCTTCCTACTGTTTCAAAAATAAGGCTTTCAAGTTCAGAATCACAAAGTCCGCACTCACAGAGCACTACCGATGCAACCGAACTACCCTCTTTTACGAGTCCAAGCAGGAGATGTTCTGTGCCAACATAAGTGTGGCCGAGGTCCTGCGCGCAAGTTATAGCAAGATTTAAAGTGTTATTTGCTTTTTGAGTAAACCCTTTAAAATTGTACATATACTTTGTCATCCTTTCTTGTATTTTACATTAAATTTCAGTTAAGCTTTTCGCGTAGATAATCGGCGCGTTTTATATCGCGCTCCTGAGGTGTAATCTGAGAAAACTTCTGCATAACACTTGCAGGCTGAATATCGCACATAAGCTTATCGAGATTATCTAGTGATAAAGAATCAACAACTTTATGTGCTACGCCAAGTCGCACGTTAGAAAGCAAGTTTGTGGCTTCTTTACTGCTGATAATACGTGCTGATTTCAGGATTCCAAGACTTCGGCATATAGTATCAACTACTTCGATGTCACTCAGAATTCTGTCTCTGGCTTTTATCTCCTGTGACACAAGCTGTGATGAAATGTTCTCAAGATTTTCAACAGCTGCACTCTCACTTATACCGAGAGATACCTGATTCGAAAGCTGATACAGCGCTCCTACAGGTTCGCTACTCTCTCCATATATACCTCTGATAGTAAGTCCGAGTTTTGAGAGATTATCGCTGATTTTCGGAATAATACGACTTTTCACAAGTGCAGGTAGGTGAAGCATAACTGACGCTCTCATACCAGTACCTAAGTTTGTCGGGCACTGTGTAAGGTAACCAAATTTTTCTGAAAAAGCGAACGAGAGTTTAAAGCTGAGTTTGTTGTCTATATCGTTTGCTATTTCGTACGCTTCTTTTAGCATTAGCGAAGGCATAATAACCTGAAGTCTGATGTGGTCTTCTTCGTTTAACATAATGCTCACGGTCTTATCTTTTGATAGCAACAGCGTTTTACCCTCTGTATTTTTAATAAATTCAGGGCTGATTAAGTGTTGTTCGACAAGCGATAAAGCCTGAACAGAACTGAGATTTTCCATATCAATTCTATCGAAATCCATTATGCTTTTTGCGATTTCGCTGACTTTGTCAGAAAGCTCTCGCTTCTGGGTCACTGTCATTCTAGACGGAAACGGAACGTCTGCTAAATTTCGTGCAAGACGGATTCTTGTACTAACTACTACTTCACTCATTTTGACTCCTCCATTTCCTTGATTTCATCTCTGAGTTTTGCAGCAAGCTCAAAATTCTGCTCTTTTACTGCTTCATCCAGTTGCATTTTCAACTCGTTAACTGTTGGTTTTTTCTCTGCGTTTTCATGCTCAACAGTAGCTACACCCGGTCTTTTTCCAAGGTGAGTAGTATTTGAATGAATACGCTTTATAGTAGGCATAAGATCACTTTGAAACACTTCATAACACTTAGCACAGCCTACATAACCGCTTTTTTGGATATCGTGGAAAGAGCTGTTGCATAACGGGCAACGAGTTGCTTCGCTTTTTGCAGGCAGAGCGTTCGAAAAGAACGAACCTAAAATAGAATTGAAATCGGAGTGCATATCAGAAAAGACATCTGT
>JAFOED010000129.1 GCA_017380355.1 Ruminococcus sp.
ACGAAACGCAATACTGAGAAACTCGGTGCAGTTTGTGCTTAACTTTTTCTTTAACCGCTTGCATATTCCCCCACCTTTCCTACACATTATAATTATAGCGTGCAAAAAACTCAAGTTCAATACTGCACACAAATTTTTAAATCAAAAATATATGTAAAAAGGTGATTTTATGGATAACAGAAAAATTGTACTTGTCGGCACGGGTATGGTCGGAATGAGTTTTGCTTATGCGGCTTTAAATCAGAACGCGTGCGACGAACTCGTACTTATAGACATAAACCGCGAACGAGCCATAGGCGAAGCGATGGATTTAAACCACGGTCTTGCGTTTTCGCGCACCTCGATGAAAATTTACGCAGGCGAGTACTCCCACTGTAGTGATGCAGACATCGTCGTCATCTGTGCAGGAGTTAATCAGAAGGAGGGTGAATCACGACTAGAGCTTTTATCACGTAACGCAAAAGTTTTCGAGTCTATCGTAAAGCCCGTTGTTGAAAGTGGATTTTCGGGCATATTTTTAGTCGCGACAAACCCTGTCGATATTATGACCCGTATCACATACGAGATGTCAGGTTTTAAAGAAAATAAAGTAATCGGCACAGGCACCACACTTGACACAGCGCGTCTTCGCTATCTTTTGGGTGATTATCTCCACATTAACGCAAAAAATGTTCACGCGTATGTTATAGGCGAGCACGGAGATTCGGAGTTTGTTCCGTGGTCACAAGCACTTATAGCAACAAAACCACTTTTTGATGTAATAAACCACAACAAAGACAAGTTCAGCTTTGATGAGCTCAACAGAATAAGCAATCTTGTTAGAACTTCTGCACAGCAGATTATCAAAGCAAAAAACGCAACCTACTACGGAATAGGTATGGCGATTGTGCGAATTGTGAAAGCTATTTTCCAGAACGAAAACTCAGTGCTCACTGTATCATCCAGACTCAACGGAGAGTACGGGATAAAAGACGTGTATATTGGTACTCCGTGTATCATAAACCGAGATGGCGTACGCTGTGTACTCGATCTCTCCCTTGAAAAAAACGAAGCTAAAAGCCTTCGAGAAAGCGCTAATATCCTAAACGACAGTTATAATGGTCTTAACTTACAATAATTTACACTTTATTCTTGAAAAGGTATGTTCTGTGTGATAATATATTCTCAACAACTTTTTAAGGAAGATTATTGATGAGAAACTTTATGCGAAAAATCGCAATGTTTATGCAGGGACGTTACGGCAACGATAAACTTAACTACTTGTTGCTTATCATCACTGCTGTTATATACGTAGTTTATATTTTTGTGCGTTCACCGTGGATTTTCGTTATTTCTATGGTGCCATTCGGACTCTATATTTTCAGAGCTTTGAGCAAGAATATTAACAAGCGCGTGTATGAAAACAACCGCTACGTAAGAATTTACACAACAGTTGCTAATTTCTTCAAGCGTCAGTACTACAAAATCCGTGACTTCAAAACTCACCGTTACGTCAAGTGTCCGTACTGCAAATCACAGCTTCGACTCAAAAAACGTACAGGCACACAGAAAATTCACTGTCCGCGTTGTAACGAAGACTTCAAGAAAAATATCCTGTTTTAATAAAAAGCACCCGAAACTCACTCGGGTGCTCTTTTTATTCTATGGTTATCATTATTTTTATCGAGTTAAAAATCTTATCTCCGATTCCTTTTACGTTTTTTATCTCTTCGATATCTTCAAAATCACCGTGTTCTTCTCTGTAGTCAACTACATTTTGTGCTACCGAATCCGAAATTCCTTTCAGTCCTGATATAACCTCTGCGTCCGCTGTATTTATATTGACTTTTTCTATCTCCATACTCTCGATTTTCTCGGGTGTGTATTCTCTGCTTCCCGTTTTATCGTATGAAATATTGTAGATATTGAAAAACACTAAAAACAGGGCGAAAACAACAGAAAGTATAATCACAAATTTAGTCGATGTCATTTTAAATTTCATACTCTCACCCCTTACGCAAATTATATATCATATACGCTTTTTAGACAACAGCTAATTTTATATCTCCCTATTTATCTAACGACCAAAAAACCATTCTTTTTCTTCCCTTTTATAGTGTTATTTCACATTGACTTTTGTGTGTGAAATATACTAAAATTATATACAGACTATAATAGGTAAATATGTGCCTTTGAAAGGAGCATTGTTTGTGGTATTTTCGAGTTTACTATTTCTATTTGTATACTACGCTGTAGTACTTGCGCTTTACTACGCTTTTCCTCGTAAACTGCGAAACCTCTTCCTGTTTTTTGCGAACCTTGTGTTCTACGGGTGGGGCGAACCTGTCTTTGTACTTCTGATGTTGTTCTCGACAGTTGTCGATTATACTTGCGGTTACTTTATAGATAAATATCGAACTCAGAACAAGAAAATAGCGAAAACATTCCTCATCTTATCGGTTTGTATCAACCTCTCACTTTTAGGTTTCTTCAAGTACGCGGGATTCATTACAAACACACTAAACGCTATTCCGTTCTTCTCTTTAAAACCGATTGAAGTACCACTTCCTATCGGTATCAGCTTCTACACGTTCCAGACAATGTCGTATTCTATCGACGTTTATCGTAACGACGCTCCTGTACAGAAGAACATCATCACCTTCGGTACTTACGTTGCACTCTTCCCGCAGCTTATCGCAGGTCCTATCGTACGATACAAGGACGTTGCTTACCAGCTCGACCACAGAAGAGAAACTTTAAATCAGTTCACAAGAGGTATTCGACTTTTCTGTATCGGTTTAGGAAAGAAAGTCTTACTTGCAAACCAGATGGGGCTTATGTGGGACACTATCCGTCAGTCAGGCGAAATCAACGGCTGGCTTGGTAGCTGGATTGGTATTATCGGCTACACGTTCCAGATTTATTTCGACTTCTCGGGATACTCCGATATGGCGTGCGGTCTTGGTAATATGTTCGGATTTGAGTTCCTCAAAAACTTCGACTACCCTTATGTTTCAAAATCAATCACCGAGTTCTGGAGAAGATGGCACATCTCGCTTGGCACTTGGTTTAGAGAATACGTTTACATCCCACTCGGCGGTAACCGTATGGGACCTACAAGACAGATTTTAAACCTGCTTATCGTATGGTTTTTGACAGGTTTCTGGCACGGTGCATCGTACAACTTCATTTTATGGGGCTTGTTCTACGGCGTACTTCTTATCTTCGAAAAACTCGTATTCGCCAAAGTACTCAAAAAGCTTCCTGCTGTATTACAGCACATTTATGCTTTACTTTTTGTTGTGCTCGGATGGGTACTGTTCTACTTTGTTGATTTGCCACAGATGTGGGACTTCGTGTTATCAATGTTCAGCTTCGCAGGTCCTGTTATCGGTCAGACAGCACTCACAACAACACTGTCGTTCATACCGCTTATAGCGATTTGCTGTGTTGCATCCACACCACTTGCTGTGAATCTTTACAGAAAGATTAGCTCTAAACCGCTTAAGATTGTTATTGACACTCTCTTCTGTTTATTCATCGTAGTGCTGTGCACAGCATCTCTCGTAAACCAGAGCTACAACCCGTTCCTCTATTTCAGATTCTAATTTTTTAAGGAGCACAATATGAAAAAAGCATTTAAACACCTTCCTACAATTGTGTTTTTGCTGTTCATTTACACTATATCTATACTGTTCATCGCGTTGCCAAAAAAAGACTACAGCGCTCACGAAAAACGCTATCTCGCAGATTTTCCGACATTCACTGTTGAGAGCTTTTTCAGCGGTGACTTCGGAAAAGATTTCGAAACTGCTCTTTGTGACCACACTCCGTTTCGCAACTTCTTTGTCGGGCTCAACTCGTACTATAATCTCAGTCTAGGCAACCCGCTGTCAAACGGCATTTACCACTGTAAAGACGGTTATCTTTTAAACGACCCAGCAAAAGCTGACAGACTTGACATAAACTTTCAGATTATCTCTGACTTTGCAAAAGAGTCAGATGTTAACACTACTATGCTTTTAGCTCCGTCTACAGGTTATGTTTGCTCTGATGTTCTTCCTAATAAACACATCAAGTATAACGATGACGAAAACTTTGAAAAAGCAAAAGAAACTCTCAAAGAGGGTAATGTGAACTTCGTAGATGTCAGAGAAACTCTTAAAAACGCATACGCTGATGGTACTCAGGTTTTCTATAAAACCGACCACCACTGGACAACAGAGGGTGCGTACCTCTCGTACTGTGAGCTTGCAAAAAGCTTAGGCTTTGAAGCAAACAGTAAGGAGGATTACGAAATTGAGTCGTACGACGGATTTTACGGTACAACATACTCGTCGAGCGGTTACTGGTTAACAAAGCCTGACACAGTACAGGTGTACAAAAGCAAAGATATTAAAGACATTTCCGTTTCTATCACCGAGGGTAAGAACACAATCGAGTCCGACTCAATGTTCTTCCTCACACACGTTGACGCTGACGACAAATACCCTATCTTCTTAGATGGTAACCATCCGTACACGGTTATCAAAAACAACAGCATTGACAAAGAGAAAGACAACGGCAAGCTCCTTATTTTAAAAGACAGCTTTGCTCATTCACTTACTCCTTTCCTTGCTGACCACTACCGTGAAATCGTTATGGTCGATATGAGATACTACAGACAGAGTATAAAAGAGCTCTTAAACGAGGGTGACTTTGACCAGATGTTATTCTTATACAGCATCGACAATCTCTCTACTGACACAGACCTCGCACAGATTTCAATAAAATAACACAACAAAAAAGCCCCGAGGAAATCCTTGGGGCTTAATTTTATTTCAGCTTGTCGATATTAGCTCGAGCTTTCTTTATAACTCGAAGATCGTTATCGTATGTGCATTTGTTGTGTACATCGAAAAGGTCAACCCAGATAAACGAGTCAATTTCCTCTTTCTGTACCGTAACTTTAGTAGAAAAAGTCTGCGCCATAAAGAACACAACGCGCTTCTTTATTTTACCAAACGGACAATAGTCAGAAACTTCTCTGAAGCTGTCGATGATTTCAACATCCAGACCTGTTTCTTCTTTAATCTCTCTTATCGCTGTTTCTTCCTCTGTCTCGCCTTTCTCAACGTGACCTTTAGGGAAGCTCCAGTACCTTCCGTTGTGGTTTTTAACAAGTAAAACTTTGTAGTTATTCTCTGCTGCTTTATGAATAATGATAGCGCCACAGCTCTTCTCGTATAAGCAGTTAAGAGACACAACCTCAACGTTTCTTAATGCATCAAGACGCTCTCTGATTTCAGGCTCGTAGAAAATCTCGCCTTCAGGAGCAACAATGCATCTCTTTTCGCCGTTTTTTAGAGTTGCAACGGCAATAACTACACCGCGCAAAAACTCATACACGTTTTTCCTGCTGATAATATACGAGCTTAAGTTATTTATTCCGTCGCCACTCGCGTATCCTGAGTGAAGACCGGAACTTATCTCTCCGTAAACATTAACTCTTACTTTCTTTGCAATCATACCGTTACACCTCCTTACTCTTAGAAAATAGTTCTTAAAGAATCGAGACAATCGCTACTGTTTGCGTTTTCAATATTATTGACAAACAGCACCTCATCAATACCATTATCAGTACAGTACTGCTGAAGATTGCCGTCGTAGTATCTGTAATCGATTACGTGCACCTGTTCGTAGTTAGCTGTGAGATATGGTACGAACGGGTTGCCGAAAGAGTCTTTTACAACTGCGATTTTCTTGCCGTTTGTTAAATCAGAGTTGTACTCCACAAACAGCGGACAATCGCCCCACAAAAACGTACCGTACGCGTACGGACCTGCCGTAGAAGCTGGATAGTAGATAGATGTTTCATATGGTGCTGCACCATTAGAATCAGTACGCATACCGTATGTGCTGTACGGGAATGTCCAGTAATGCACTGTGTCTAAGTTTTCGTATAAACTCATATCACAGTAAAGGAGCTGACCCTCAAAACCATCGACTGAATTATCAGTACAAACAGAGAGGTTAAGCACCTTATTGTCGCTCTGTTCACAGAACGCCTGATATCCGTAGTATCCACCGAGTCCTGTCCAGTAGTAGTCGGTGTTAAAATACAGATATTCTTTACAGTGTTCGCTGAGTTTATTATAACAGTTGATGCCGATTACATCTTCTGTGTAGCTGTCAAAAAGCACTTTGAGGTTATCTGCCTGAGAAACAGTTTCGACAGATTTGTTGTCGATTAAACGCTGTGGTACAGCAAACTCAATGTGAGTCGGTACAACCATATTATAAACTGTGACTTTGTCACCGACTAATGCTTTGAACTCTGAAATGCACTCAGCGTAGCTCTTGGCTGAAGCGTCATCACCCATAAAAGTCTCGAGAGCGGCTTTGTTATAGATATAAACGTTACCGTTAGCGCTTGAGTAATAGCCCTCGCTCTTTTTATCGTCGGCAATGTCCGGTTTTTTGAAAGTATATGTTCTCTTAGGTTCAGTAGGAGCAACAGTCTCTGCAACAGTTTCCTGTGTACCACCGCCGATAGATTTTACAAGCCATCTTGTACCGGCAACTAAAGATGCAATTACAAGTATTAGTAAAAGCACCGCAAAGCCTACGATAGTCGCACGTCGTGCAATAAGTTTCTTTCTTCTCGCTTTCTGGCGCTGTTCGTCACGTCTTGCACGGTTTTCTCTGCTTGATTCACGTCTGTGTTTTTCACGGTCTTCGTCGTCAAAATCAAAGCCATCATCGTAAGGCTCAGTTAAACCATCTGAGAAAATATCGTCAAATCCGTCGTTGAAATCAGAGTTTAATTCGCTGTCAAAATCAGTGCTGAAATCATCGTTAAAATCGAAATCCATCGTCGCTCCTCCTTTCTTTTGAGTAAAAACGCAAACATACACACAGCATTATACTACAAAATCGCCTTTTATACAACAAAAATTTTGCTTAAATACGCGATTGTGTCGATTTTTTTGCAATATTGCATCTGTATATGGGAGTAAAATGCAATTTTGTTGCAAAATTTCTGTAAAT